>CAYPYA010000235.1:0-12753 GCA_964414775.1 uncultured Ruminococcus sp.
CCCTCCCGACAGGCAAGCAGCAGATCCGTTTCGTCCTTGTGCGTCGGATGCACGACGGTGGGGATCCCATCGGGAACTTTTTCCAGCGAATCCAGATCCCCCAACAGCAGATCGACGCGGATGCCGTTTGCCTTCAATGCCTTATACCCGCCGTCCGCGGCGATGACAAGATCCTGTTTTTCCGGGCAAAAATGCGTGCCGGAATTGTCCCCCGCTCCCACGATATAGCAGATCCCCGTTTTCATGCGCCTTTTCCCCATTCCTCCGGCAGTACCGCCGCCTCGCCGGTCGCGTTGAACACGATCTGCGCATACAGCGACAGGTACAGGCAGTTGTCTTCCGTCGGCTTGGAATAGCCGGGAGTATACCCCGCCTGCTCGTACAGCTCCAACGGAAGCGTGACCCGCAAGGAGCGCAGCTTCCCGTTCACGACCGAAAAGGAATAGGTCACCTCTCCGAAGGCTTCCTTTTCGCGGTCGGGCACGCGAATGCCCGCCAGCGTATAGAGATCCAGCTTCCAGACGTCCTCGATCAATTTCTTCTGCCCGTTTTTGCAAACGACGGTATACAGCAGACCGCCCTTCCCCGTTTGCTCCACCGTCAAGCGGTCGATCCCGTCAAACGAAGGCAGCGGGACGGTGTGATACGGAAACGCGCCGAACCATTCCTCCGGCGTTGTTTTCCATTCCAGCACCTCGTCCCCCTCGGTATGCACCTTCACCCCGTCAAAATAGGTCTCCGTCGCTTCATGCGTCGCGCCCAGCAGCGTCGCGGTGAACTGCTGCCTTGCCGCCTGCGCCTGCGTATCGTAAACGGCGTTCCCGTTGATGTAGTACAGCACGCCGTTTTTCGTTCCCGTTTCGTCGCGGAAGGTCGCTTCCATCATAAACGACACGTCCGCTCTGGTCTGCTGTGCATAGACGGCATGCGCCTCCCGCAGCGCGTCGTAAGCGTCCGCATCCTTGACGGAAGAGCAGCCGACCGTACCGCAAAGCAGCAACACGGAAAGCCATACCGCCGCAAATCTTCTCATCTCTCTATCGCTTCTCCCGCGACGAAGCGCTCCAGCTTATCCGTCACGGTGCGCAGGGAACTGAACAGGCAGTAGTACTTCGCTTCCTCCCCGTTGACGGTATAGTACGCGCGGCTGGAGGAAACGCGGTAGAAAACAAGCTCCTTTTCGTCCGACGTGGTCTTGATACGGATGCGCAGATACTCGCTCGGCTGATCGTCCGGCTGTGCGACGTAGGCGTCCTTCATGTTCAAACGGACGATGGAAAGATACAGATAGCGGAAGTAACGCTCGTTCAGCTCCGTGTCTCCCAGGCGAACGGAGGTCAGCGTTTTCCCTTCCGTCGTCACATCGAACGTATAGGCCTTGCCGTTGTAGGTCACGTCCATCTGCTCAATCTCATAGACGAACATGCCGACCAGCGCATGATCCACCAGATCCAGCGGGTCCATGGTCAGCCATGCCGCGGAGGACGGCAGAACGCGGGCGATCATACCGGTACAGATGGTCACGTCGTTCCCGTTGCCGTACACGTCCCCCGTCATGGTGGAATAGGCGTAGTAGCAGCCGTTCTCCTCGTCGTACGCGGAGATGTACACGTCGGTCACATAGTCCTTGAGCAGGTAGGAGAAATGCATGGCGGGCTGATCCAGACCGAATTCCTTCAACGCCTCTTGGTCGATGATATCGTTCGTCTTGTCCTCTCCGCGCTTGCTGATCCCCACCTTTGCGACGCTGTCGCCCTTGAGCATCACGATCCCCTGCAAAAGGTCCGTGAAGTTGGTGCTGTCCAGATACGCGTAGGTCTTGCCGTCGGGGATGAACTCGGGCGGGGACAAAAGCCGCCAAAGCCCGGTCAGCGCGTCGTTCGGAACGGCGTCCTCCCCGTTCGCGTAGACCCGGAAGTCGTCCATGACCAGATAGCCGATGGCGTCGGGCATGGTAAAGGTCAGTTCGATCTGTAAGATCGGCTTGTCCGATTGGATGCGGAACACGTATTCCTGCACCGTATCTTCCTTTTGCGCGGAAAAATCCAGTCCGTGATCCGTCACCTTGGTATAGGTCACCCCGTCCGACGTGTAGCGGATCCCGATCTCCTCAGGCAGCAGCGCGTGGAATTTGGCGTTGTCCGAATCCTTCGCCAGAGCAAACCTGCATTCGTACACGCCGTCCGCCGCGATCTTTGTCACCGCCGCTTTGACGGAAAAGGGCTGCTTGTCGCTGCTTGCCAGACCGAACAGATACTTGCCGTCTTCCTCTCCCGTCCAGTCGGTGTAGGGCAGTCCGCTGTCGGCAAACGACTTCTTATCCGCCAGAAGCTCGGACGCGTTGCTGCAGTTCGACGCGATGTTGTCCGAGAAGGAAAACACCGGCAGATTGGCGATCTGCATGGAAATATCCGAACGCGTTTCGTCGTGGTAGAAGTATTCCAACTTGATCCGATCGGCGGTATACAGCTCCTCGACCTTGGAAACGCCGTCCGTCAGCTTCGCCTCAAAGAAGGTCTCGACCGGCATGCAAAGATTGTTCTCCACGTTCGCATACGGCAGCAGGAACACATTCTCATTGGGATATTTTTCCACGATCTGATGATTCTTATCCATCTTTCCGCCGAAGTAAAGCGCATAATAGTAGCTGCCGGAGGACGCCTTCTTGCCGACCCAGACCTGGTGGAAGAAAAACTCTCCGTTGCGGTCCGGCCGGGTCAGAAGCATATAACTGCAGGTCAGCGATTCCTTCTTGTCCAGTCCGTAAACGGACAGATCCATGCGGTCCTCCAGCTTGCCCCCCGTGACCACATAGCGGCAGTCCACCAGCAGCGACGCGAACAGCTCCGCGTTGTAGGTCAGCATTTCGCAATCGGTGAACGAGAAATCCCCGCTGCTGTTCTGATAAACGGAATACGCTCCGCTTGGGTTTTCAACCTCCAAAAAGGCGATATTCTCGCGTGCAACCATCGGGAACATCACCACGCCGCCGGACGCCAGCACCTCGTTGCCGTCCCGGTCAAAGCCCTCCAGGGCGCGCACGGACAATTCCGGCGCCTGCTTTCCGCTCAAAGCCGCGATCGCACCGGTCAGCAGACGTTCCCCGTCAAAGCCGTAGGTCACACCGTCTATTTTTCTTTGGCAATAGAAATCCGCATACGGGATCTCCATGGTCTTTCCGTTGCAATCGATCCGTACGCCGTTGAACGCGTCCGACGCGTCAAACGACAGCTTGACCTTCCCGCTTTCGGATCTGTACAGCGTCGCGTAGGTATAAATACGGTAGAAATCCGCGTTCGTCTCCTCGTTTGCGTCGCCCTTTTCGCGGTTGCAGAAGGTGACCGTGACCTTTTGCTCCAATGCTTCCAGCACCGTCTCGGTCTGCTCGTCCAAAGCATAGAACGGCGGCAGCGGTTCTTTCGGTCGAAAAAACGCAAAGTACACGCCAAGCAGCACCGCCGCCAATGCCAGAACGCTTCCCAGCAGGATCAGCTGGTTGCGTATGGTGAAGCGAAATCCGACGCGGCGGCGTTTATTCTCGTTCGTTTCGGAGAAAACGGAAAGGATCTCCCGCTTTTCCTCCTCGGAAAGCGCGTCCCGTTCGGCGTTCGCGTCGGAAAGCGCGTCCCGTTCGGTTTCCGCTTCGGCGGACGCTTCCCGCACGGTTTTGTTTTCGTTTTCGTTTGCTTCCATGCTCATTTCCATGCCTTTCTCAGACTTTGAACGGACCGCGCGTTCCCGCGCCGACAATTGAAATTGACCGCTTACAGATGCCTGCGGCGGACAAACACCACCAGCCCGACCACGACGATCGCCGCCGGGAACACCGCGCAGATCAGAACGCCCAGTCGGAACGCAGACGCGGTCTCGATGCCCAGCGCCACGTCGTTGATCTCCTTATACGGAATGTTCAGCGAATAGCGTTCCATGCCCATCGTGCGGGCGGCGGAAAGCATCAGATTTCCGTTTGCATACAGCGCGCTGTCGATGCTGCCCGTTCCGGCGAAATCCGTCGAACCGACCAGCATGACATACTGCGATTTGAGAACCTGGTTGGTGCTGTTTTCATCCTCCAGGTCCACATACTCCGAATTGGCGGACAGCAGCATCAGCGGGTACTCGCCCGTCTGCTCCGTGCCCTCATGGGTAGAGGTCGCGGAAGCGGAGCGCAGAACCGTCTCGACGGTATAGTCGTCCTTGGTCCCGACCGGCGCGGAATACAGCTCCACGCTGTGCGGCATGACGACGCGGCGCTGTCTGGCGCCGTCGGAAATGAGATTGCGGACGATGTGATACGCCGCGCTGGCTTCCGGATCCTCATATTCCGTAACCATCTGCGCCGAAAGGAGCAGCGGGTTGTTATTGAAATTCGCGGAGGAGGTCAGCTGGTGGTACGGGCGATAGCCCATGCCCCACTCCTCCAGCAGGTAATCCGACAGGTTCGGCAATTCCGGCGTGGAATCGTCCACCAGAACGATCAGGCTGTTGTAGCCCGCGGTATAGTCCATCAGCTTTTCCACTTCGGAATCCGTAAAATCGCTCACGGGATCGTTGATGATCAGAATTTTGGTGCGCGGGTCGATCTCCTCTCTTGAAAGATCGGTCTCGACCAGCTCAAAGCCCGCGTTGCGCAGCAACAGGGCAAGCGCGGTATTCACTCTCTTGGATTCCATCGGCTCGTTCGATCCTTCCGGCTCGCTCGATTCGGCGGGCACACTCGATTCGGTCGATTCTTCCGGCTTGCTCGATTCTTCCGGCTCACTCAGTTCCTCCGGTTCGCTCGATTCGGCGGGCTTCGATACTTCCGCCGGGCTGCCCGGCTTGGAAGTTTCTGCCGGCTTACCCGTCCCTACAAGCTGTGCCGGTTCGCCGTGTCCGGTGGTAAAGGTCACCACCTGCGGCTCGGAAATGCAGCTTTGCAGCAGTGCCGTCGTCAGACGCACCTCGCCGTTGAACCCGACGTAGGTCCTGCTTTCGCTGTCCACCGTGAAGAAGGAATCCAGCGTCAGCACGCGCGCGTGATATTTTCCCTCGATGACGATATGGCTCGCGCTCAGCACCGTATTGGTGATCTCGTTGTACTTGGTCGCCCATTGCGGGTCGCGGTTCAGGTTCTTGTACTCCACATTGACGGAATCAAAGGTATAGGCATACTCCTCGCACAGGTCGCGCACCAGCGCCGGCAGATTCAGACCGTTCGCGGTGTTGTCGGTCGAGTCGTAGCTGTCGCGGTCCGCCAAAAGGTAGATCGTCGCCTGCAGCTCCCCGTCACGGTCCAGCGCGTCCAGCACGTTGTGCGAGACCTGACCGATGGAAATGAATTCCTCCGCCGTCAGGTCGATGTTGAGGTTCACAGACCCCGCGACCGAGGACACGATGAGGTTGAGCGCAATGACCAGCGCGATGAACACGATCGTATACACGACGGAGATGGTCCCGCGCTTGACGCGGTTGCCCTGTCCGGGGCTTTTTTTCTTCATACTCATGACCGTTCCCCCTCTCTCTTACGACCAACGGCGCTTGTCGTACACACGCACCGTCAAAAACACGAATATCGCCGAAAGCGACAGATAATACACCACGGCGGGAATGCTCAGACTCTGGTTCAGGAACGGCACGTAGCGGTTGAGCACCGAGAACCATTGCAGAATGCTGCGCAGCCACGCATACGGGATGTAATTGATCGCCGGATACAGCAGCAGCATCGCCGCGATCACCCCGATGGAGGAAACGGCGGCGATCAGCTGGTTCTGGGTCAGCGAGGACAGGAACAGCCCGATCGCGATGAACGCCGCACCGATCAGAAACACGCCGAAAATATTGGCGAAGATCGCGGCGGTGTTCGGTTTGCCGTAAAGGTACAGCAGAACGAAATTGAAGCTGTTGACGACAAAGGTACAGCCGTAGATCGTCAGCGCGGCAAGATATTTTCCCATGACCATGCCGGTGATGGAGACCGGAGCGGTCAGCAGAAGCTGTTCGGTCTTGGTACGGCGATCCTCCGCCAGCAATTTCATGGTCAGCAGCGGGATCAGGATCGCAAACACGCAGATCAGCAGCAAAAAGTAGGTGCTTAAGCTCTCCGTGCTCTGATCCGCCAGCGTGAAGTTGTAAAACAGCAGACCGGAAGCCAGCAGAAAGACGGCGCAGAAAATGTACCCGATCGGCGTGATGAAATAGGAACGCAGTTCCCGTTTATAGATCGCAAGCATCAGCTTTTGCCTCCTTTGCCGTTTCTGCCGTTTTTGCCCTTTCGGTTCTCCCCGACCAGTCGGATGAAGATGTCCTCCAGACTCAATTCCATGCCCTCCAGACCGACCAGCGGCCAGCCCTTGGACGAGAGCGTGTAGAACAGCGGCTTACGCGCGTCCACGCGGTCCTCGGACTCGATCAGATAGCTCACGCTGTCCGTGTCCCGCTTGCCCAGCACCTCGACCGAGCGGATGCCCGCGACCTCCTTCAGCGCCTTCGCAACTTCCTCCTGCGGTCCGACGATCTTCGCGACCAGCTTGCGCGAGCCGTCCACGGCGGTCACAAGGTCCTCGGTCTTTTCGTTGGCGACCAGCTTGCCCTGATTGATGACCACGATGCGGTCACAGACCGCCTGCACCTCGGGAAGGATATGGGTGGACAGGATGATGGTGTGCTCCTGCCCGAGCATACGGATCAGATTGCGTATGTCGATGATCTGCTTCGGATCCAAACCGACCGTCGGCTCGTCGAAGATCAGCACGCGCGGATTCCCGATCAGCGCCTGCGCGATGCCGACACGCTGACGGTAGCCCTTGGACAGGTTTGCGATCAGGCGGTCGTACACGTCCCCGATCTTCACCACGTCGCAGATCTCGCGCAGATGCTGTGTCTTGGGGAAGCGGCAGCCCTTCAGATCATAAATGAAGCCCAGATACTCCTTGACCGTCATATCCGTGTACAGCGGCGGCATTTCCGGCAGAAAACCGATCTGCCGCTTGGCCTCCAGCGGGTTTTCCAGAATGTCGATCCCGTTGACCTTGCAGCTCCCCGCCGTCGCGGAAAGATAGCCGGTCAGGATGTTCATCGTCGTGGACTTCCCCGCCCCGTTCGGACCCAGAAAGCCCATGATCTCGCCCTCCTCCACGCGGAAGGAAACGTGATCCACCGCCCGTTTCGAGCCGAACACCTTCGTCAAATCGTTGATTTCAATCATTGCTGTGACCATTCCTTTCTTGCTTGCCTGTGGTTGGGTGCAAACGCGGGAAGTGTCAAGGCTTAATGCCCGCCCCGCTTCCCCGGAAACATTTCGTTCCGCCCGTCAGTCTTTCCCGCTTCCCTGCCGCAGTCCGAGGTCACGCAGCGCCTGCTCCGGCACCGGCGCGGGACAGCCGGTCATCAGCTCCGACGCGTTCTGCACCTTCGGGAACGCCACCACGTCGCGCAGGCTTTCCGCACCCAGCATCTGCATGACCAACCGATCCAGGCCGATCGCCATACCGCCGTGCGGCGGCGCGCCGTAACGGAACGCGTCCAGCAGATAGCCGAACTTTTCGTGCGCTTCCTCGTCGGAAAGACCGAGCAGCTCAAAGATCTTCGCCTGCAAAACGGGGTCCGTGATCCGGATCGAACCGGACGACAGCTCGATCCCGTTGAGCACCAGATCATAGCACTTTGCGCGGACGTTTGCCTTGTCCGTTTCCAGATACGGCAGGCATTCGTCCATCACCGCCGTGAACGGGTGGTGCATCGCAAGCCACTCGCCCGACTCGCGGTCATATTCAAAGAACGGGAATTCCACGACCCACAGGAACGAAAAGCCCTTGCGTTCGATCCCCAGACGGGACGCCGCCTCTAAACGAAGCTGTCCCAATTGCGAAAGCAGCTTATCCGTATCCGCGTCCGCCATGACCAGCAGAATATCCCCCTGCTCGCAGCCGGAGCGTTCATACATCCGTTCCAGCTCCTGCTCGGTCATGAATTTGGCAAACGACGAGGAGGTCTGCTCCGCGCGGCGCACCCACGCCACGCCGGAAGCGCCGCACCCCTTGGCGTATTCCACCAATTTGTCAATGTCCTTGCGCGTCAGCTTCTCCGCAGCGCCCTTCAGCACGATGCCGCGCACGCTGCCGCCCTGCTCCAACGCATGGGAAAACACCGAAAATTCACAGCCCCTCACTTGCTCCGAAAGGTCGCAGATCTCCATTCCGAACCGCACGTCAGGCTTGTCCGAGCCGAACCGCTCCATGACCTCGCGGTAGGTGTAGCGCGGAAGCGGAAGCGTCAGCTCGATGCCCATGACCTCGCGGAACAGCCGCTGTAAATACCCCTCCGCGATGCGGAAGATGTCCTCCATGTCCACAAAGCTCATTTCCAGATCGATCTGCGTGAATTCCGGCTGACGGTCGGCGCGCAGGTCCTCGTCACGGAAGCAGCGCGCGATCTGGAAGTAACGGTCAAAGCCCGCCACCATGGAAAGCTGCTTGTACAGCTGCGGCGACTGCGGCAATGCGTAGAACGAGCCGGGATGTACGCGGGACGGCACCAGATAGTCACGCGCCCCCTCCGGCGTCGAACGGATCAGATACGGCGTTTCGATCTCCACGAAGCCGTTCTCGTCAAAATAGTCCCGCGTCACCTTTGCCACACGATGGCGGAACAAAATGTTCTGCTGTAATTTGCTTCTGCGCAGATCCAGATAACGGTATTTCAGTCGGATCTCCTCGGAGGTCTTGCAATCGTCCGTGATCTCAAACGGCGGCGTTTCGCTCTCACCTAAGATCTTCAGCGACTGCACGAAGATCTCCACCTCTCCGGTCGGGATCTCCGGATTGACGGCGGAACGCACGCGCACCGTCCCGCAGACGGAAAGCACGAACTCGTTGCGGCAGGTCGCCGCCTTTTCAAACAGCGCCCTGTCGGTGCCGTCGTCAAACGCCAACTGCACAAAGCCGGTGCGGTCGCGCAGATCCATAAAGATCAGATTGCCGAGATCCCGCTTCTTCTTTACCCAGCCCATCACGCAGACCGTCTGTCCCGCGTGTTCCTTCCGCAGTTGTCCGCAGGTATGTGTGCGGCGCTCGCTGCCCAATAATTCCGTCATATGTATCCGTTCTCCTTTTTTCGATGGTTATTCCGTAATTCCCAACATTTTTCTTCCGTCGGGCTCACCCAAAAATTCCGCATAGCGGTAGCCCTGCGCTTCCGCCTGCGCCAGCTGCTTGCCGACCTTTTTCTTCTTTCTGATCAGCGTCACGTCATAGTCCGCGCGCAGGGAATCCGCGTAACGGATCGCCTGTACGATCTCCCCGTCCCCGTAAAACAGCGCCAGCCGTTCCCGCTCTTCCCTGAACACGCCGCGTTCGCTCAAAACCGCGAAGATGCGTTCAAATCCGATGGAAAAGCCGACCGCCGGAACGGATTGCCCGCAGAACCTGCCGATCAGGTTGTCGTACCTGCCGCCGCCCGCGATCGTCCCGCCGAACGACGGGCATTCGATCTCGAACACCGTACCCGTATAGTAGCCCTGCCCGCGCACAAGCGTCGCGTCAAAGCACACCTCGTATTTCCCGTCCGCCAGCGCGTTGGTCTGCTCCAGCAGCTCCGTAAGCTGTTTTGCTTCCTCTCCGCAGCCGTACGCCGACAGCTCGTCCGGCGTGTGATGCTCGGTCAGCAGAGCGATCAACTGCTTTGCCGCGTCCGCGGAAAAGCCTTTTTCCGTCAGCTCCGCCGCCACGCCGTCAAAGCCGATCTTGTCCGCCTTGTCCACGCTCACGCAGACGGTATCTACTGCCTCTGCGGGAAAGCCGCAATGCAGGATCAGGTTGCGCAAAAGGCTGCGGTGATTGACGCGGACACGGAAATCGTCGATCCCGACCGCCAACAGCGCCTGCGCCGTGACATGGATCAGCTCCACCTCGCAGTCCATACTGTCCGAACCGAGAATGTCGATGTCGCACTGCATAAACTCGCGGTTTCTCCCCTTCTGCGGACGCTCCGCGCGGTAGACACGCCCGATCTGAATGCATTTGAACGGGGTCTCCAGATCGTTTTGATGGCAGGCGTAGTACCTCGCCAGCGGCAAGGTCAGATCATACCGCAGACCCAGATCGCACAAATGCGCGAAATCCTGCTCGGCGATCGCCTTTTCCAGCTTCTGACCGCGCTTTTCCAAACGGTAGATCAGCTTCAGATTGTCGCCGCCGTCGCTGTTTTCCAGATTTTCTATGCTTTCCACCGCCGGCGTTTCGATGGTGCGAAAGCCGCCCGCGCGATAGACCGAACGGATCGTCTGTATCAAGCGATCCCGAACGGCGTTTTCCGCGGGCAGATAATCCCTCATTCCCTCTGTGGGAGTCATTTTCATGTTGATATCGTTCCTCTCTTTGCGTTTTCCGCCCGCACATTTGCTCAAAAGCCAAAACGCCGCGCCTTTTCACGGCGCGAAAAAACGGCAAGCGGAAAAACCGCTGTCTGCCCGTCGGTCAGACAGATCGGTCTTCAGCCTTCAAAATTCGCGTCCCTGTCGATCGCGCGCCAATCCAGATCGCCGCGGTCCAAAGCAAGGATCAGCGCTTCGGCGGTCGCAATATTGGTCGCCGCGGGAACGTTGTAGATATCGCATTCGCGGATCAGCGGCAAAAGCGTCTCCTGATACTCCTGCACGTCCCCGGTATCGCACAGCAGGATCAAAAGGTCCACTTCCCCATAGGAGATCTTGGAAGCAATCTGATGGGAACCGCCGTGGAAGCCGGACAGCAGCTTTTCGATATGCAGTCCGGTCGCCTCACCGATATATTTTGCCGTCGTCGCCGTCGCACAGATCTTGTGACGGGACAGCACACCGCAGTATGCCATGCAAAATTCGGTGATCAATTCCTTTTTCTTATCGTTGGCAATGATCGCAATATTCATCTTTATGGTCACAACCTTTCTTTCGTCTTAACAAATCACAGCTTATCGCAGGACAGGCTTTCGCTTGCCTCCTTCAGGCAGGTGCGCAGCTTAGTCGGATGCCTGACGCCCCGCAGCAGCGGCACGTGCGCGTCGCAAACGCGCAAAGCGATGTTCAGGAGCGCCGCCTCGTACGGACGGAGCTTCCTTCGGGGCTTTCCGCTCAGAGCCAGCCTGCCGTGCTCCTGCGCGACCGGTATCTCCTCTGACATCGGCACCGCGCCGATCAGCGGGACCGCCGAACGGTAGATCATCTCCAGAAGCGTGGGAAGCTCCCCCGCATCCGCAAGCGTCTGCTTATACCCGTTTACCACCAGTCGGATACGCTGTAAGCCCAGCGCCGCGAGATTGGACGCCGTTTTTTCCGCCGCACGCACCGCCGTGGACTGGTGCAGGGTCACGACCAGCGCTTCGTCCGCGTTTCCTGCAAACGAGCGGTAATACGGCGACAGCTCCGCCGAGGAATCCACAATACAGAAATCGAAGTTTTCCCGCAGATAGGCGAACAGCTCTTCCGCCTTGCCGTCGGGAAGCTCACTCCCGTCATAACGGATCGGTGCGGGAAGGAACCATAGGTTTTCCTTTCCGTTCACCGGACAGATCGCTTCCTCACAGCCGCATCTGCCGTACAGCACGTCGCTGCAATCGTACAGCGCGTCGTTTTCCATACCCAGCACAAGATCCATGCAACGCATTCCGAAGTCGGCGTCGACCACGCAGACCCGTTTCCCAAGGGAAGCGAGCGCCGAGGCGAGCCCTGCGGCGACCGTCGTTTTCCCGACGCCGCCCTTGAATGCCGTTACAAAAATCACTCTGCCCAATACGGCACACTCCTCCAACATAGAATTACATTCTATCATAACATTTCAGGTTGATTTTGTCAAGAGGAAACCGCAAAAAAGCAAGCCGCCGAAATGCATTGTCGGCATAATTTACAAACAGGACGCATACCTATCACAAAGAAAGGAGTTCCGCTCTATGAAACATTCCGACCTATCCGCGCGGAGCGTTCCCTCACGCGCAGAGGAAATCGGAAAATATGTGTCGGAAACGGGTGCGACCGTGCGTGCGGCGGCAAAGCAGTTCGGCGTCAGCAAAAGCACGGTGCATAAAGATCTGACCGTGCGTCTCAAGCAGCAGAACCTCGCTTTGTACGAAGCGGTGCAAAAGGTCCTGCGGATCAATAAAGAAGAACGTCACAAACGCGGCGGAAACGCCACAAGATTAAAATATTTGACGGCAAAACATTGACAAATAAAAAAAGAAAGGGTATACTAAAGATAACGGGCGCGGGGACGCGATATCGTTTCCTGCGCCCGAACGCTTTCCAAGCGGTCGAAAAAAAGGGAAGGATCCCGTTATGGCAAGAAAAAGGATGCTTTTTGTCGGTTCCGCCGCCATTCGCTTCGCGCTCGGAACACCGCGCCTCCCCGCTCCGGACGAGACGGTTTGTTCGGATGCAAACTACACCTTCGCGCCGGACGGAAGAAGTCTGCTGTCCGCCGTCGCCGCGTCGCGGCTGGGATATGACGCCGCGCTTTGCGCACGCGTCGGAGACGACTATTACGGCGACCGTCTGATTGAAGTCTGCCGCAACGACGGACTGCATGTTTCGAACGTGCGCACACAGCAGGGCGCACAGACGGAATTGCTTCTGGATATCGTGGAGGAAAGCGGCTCCTGCCGCACCATCCGCTTTTCCGGCGCAGGCGCGAGCCTTTCCGCGGAGGACGCCGAAAGAGCCTTCTCCTCTCTGCCGGACGCGGTCGTCGTCTCCTTGGAAGCCGACGCGCAAACGGTCTTGGCTACCGCCGCTCTGGCAAAGGAAAA
>CAYPYA010000236.1:0-5768 GCA_964414775.1 uncultured Ruminococcus sp.
GATTGATTGATCGCCATGGATTTGCATTCCTTTCGTATAAAAGAGTTCGGCGAAAGCCCGTTTTCTTCAGGCCCGGCGCTTTCCGTCCGAAAAAATCATGTTTCGAAGCATTCCCTTACGGCTTCTGTTCAAACAGACGGCAGGTCTGTTCATGCGCGTGCCGCTCGAAATCGCGGTACATGCTGCCGCGCTGCATGGCTTCGTCAAAGTCCACCTCATAGCCGTTGAAGTCCGGTCCGTCCACGCAGGCAAACTTGGTGACCCGTTTGCCGTCGCGGTGCAATGTCAGACGGCATCCGCCGCACATGCCCGTTCCGTCGATCATGATCGGGTTCATGGACACCGTACAGGGGATGCCCGTGGGCTTGGTCGCCTGCACGACGAATTTCATCATGACCAGCGGGCCGATGGTGATGACCTCATCAAAGGTCTCGCCTTCGGCAAACATCTCGTTCAGCGGAACGCAGACGTTGCCCTGTCTTCCGTAAGAGCCGTCGTCGGTCATGACGTACAGACGGTCCGAAGAAGCACGGAACTCGTCCTCCAGAATCAAAAGATCCTTACTGCGGAAGCCGATCACGGAAGTGACGGACGCGCCCTGCTCATGCAGAGCCTGCGCGATCGGAAGCGCGATCGCACAGCCGACGCCGCCGCCGACGATGCAGACCTTTTTCAGTCCTTCGAGCTTGGTGGGCGTGCCGAGCGGGCCGACAAAGTCCGTGATGGACTCGCCCTGCTGTTTCCGATTGAGCTTCTCGGTCGTCGCGCCGACGATCTGGAAAATGATCCGAACCGTTCCGCGTTCGCGGTCATAGCCCGCGACGGTCAGCGGGATGCGTTCCCCTTCTTCATCCACGCGCAGGATGATGAATTGACCCGCCTGCGCTTTTTTCGCGACATACGGGGCTTCGATCTCCATCATGGTGACGGTGGGATTCAAAGATTTTTTGGTGATGATCTGATACATAAGATCGATTCCTTTCCGGTGGATTATATATTTTGTGCAAGCTTCTTTTGCAGGATGCGGTAAAAGCTGTCGCTCTTGGTGCGCACCAGACGCATCACGCGGGAAGCGCGGCTCAAAGTCACGTCCGCGCCGTCCTTTAACGCGACCTTTTCGCAGCCGTCGATGACAAGCATGGGCGTTTCCTCGGTCTCCGACGTTTCGTCCCGCATCGGCAGAAAAACGCGGACGCCGACGACGTCCCTGCCCGACACGACGATCGAGCCGCCCGACAGCATTTGCGGGCAGATCGGGGTGATCACCAGATTGTCCGATTCGGGCATCAGGATCGGGCCGCCCGCCGAACGGTTATACGCGGTCGAGCCGGTTGGGGTCGCGACCAGAATGCCGTCCGCGGGAATGGTCTGCAATGCGCGTCCGCTGACGGACAGCTCCAGTTTCAAGGCCCTCGACAGAGACGAACGGTGAATGACGGCTTCGTTCAGCGCCAGAAACGATTTTTGCGACGCTTGCTGCCGCACCGTGACCGAAAGCATACAGCGCTGCTCCACGCTGTACCGACCCGCAAGGATCTCCTGTAAGGCGTTTTCCGCTTCGTCCGGTTCGCAATCGGTCAGATACCCGATACGCCCGTAGTTGATCGCCCAGACCGGCATATCCGCGTCGGGGATCAAACGGATCGCGCGTAAGACCGTTCCGTCGCCGCCGAGCACGACCGCCATATCCGCTTTGCCGTTATAAAGCGGGATCGCGTCTGCAAAGCGGTATTCCGGCAGCGTGCAGATTTCCTGCCCGTGCTCGGTCAGGTACGCCGCCATACGCGAAGCGAAGTCGATCGCGTCCTTACGCAAAGGGTGCGGAAGCAGTAAAAAGTTCATGCCGACGTTCTCCTTTCCCATCAAGGCTGTTCGGGGTCATGAAACGCATGATAATCGATCTTGCCGACCTGCGTTTTCGGGAATTCCGTACAAAAGACGATCCGGCGCGGCAGGCAGTACGGAAGCAAACGTTTTTGCATTTCGGCGAGCAGGGCTTCGCGGATCTCCTGTTCGGAGCGCGTCGCGTCCCTGCCGCGGATCAGAAACAGAACGGTATGTACCTTCGGCGTTTCGAACAGCACGAGCGCGGCGTCCTGTACCTCCTGCTGCTGATCGGTGGCGAGCTTCTCCACCTCGGCAGGGTAAACGTTGACGCCCGCGATCTTATACACCCGCTTTTTGCGCCCTTTCAAAAACAGGAAGCCGTCCGTATCCAGATAGCCGAGGTCGCCGGTACGCACCCAAAGCTTACCGTCCAGTTGCCGCAGCGTCCGTTCGGTCGCCTGGGGGTCGCGGTAATAGCCGTTCATGAGGGTATCGCCCGCAACATACACCTCCCCGACCGTGCCCGTCGGCAGAACGTTTTCCTGCTCGTCGCGCACGGAAACGCAAATGCCGCGCAAAGGCTTTCCGACCGAGTCCGCTTTGAAATCGCGCGCGGTATTGACCGCGCAGACGGTAACGGTCTCGGTCAGCCCGTAGCCCTCCAGCATCAGGCAGGACGAGCCCTTCTCCTTCATCAGCCGATTGAACTGTCCGATCAGGCTTTGCGGGACGCGGTCGCCGCCGATGAACACGCAGGAGAGGTTTTCCAGCTTGGCCTTGGCAAACGACGGGTCGCGCATCAGCTTCTGATACAGCAAGGGAACGCCCAGAATGAAGTGTACCTTCCCCTCGTTGATCCAGCGGACCGTCCGATCCACCCGAAATTTCATCATCAGCGAGCAGGTCGCGCCCCAGTAGAGCGAGGTGTGGATGCCCATTCCCAGCCCGAACCCGTGAAAGGCGGGCAGGACGGTCAGGATGCATTTTCCCGCGATGCCGTTCGGCAGGATGCCGTCCACCTTGGAAACCAGATGGTTCAGCGCGTCGTCGGACAGCTCGATGATCTTGGGAACGGCGGTCGTGCCGCCGGAATGCAGGCAGATACAGGGCGCGGAGGTATCCCGCGTGACCGGCTCGGCGGACGCGCTTTCCTTTCGGAAGTCGTCCAGATCGAACAGCGTCTGCGAGCGTTTCGCCCCGCCGTATTTGCATCGGCAAAGCATTCGCATGGTCAGGGAGCGATCGTACATCGGATTGGCGAGCGCAAAGCGGCAGCCGCTTTGCTCCATCGTTCCGCGATGCTCCCGCAAACGGGTGGAAAGCGCAAGAACCAGCTTACTGCCCGTTTCCTTGGCGGTGTGGAGCAGCTCCTCCATCGGAGCGAGCGGGTGGATGATATTCTGCACCGCGCCGATCCCGTCCAGCGCGTACAAGGCGTAGACCGCCGCGGGAATGTTCGGCAGAGAGACGGTGACCGTATCCCCGCTTTGCAGGCCGAGGCGGCGGAAATAGTTCATCATGCGGCGCACCTGCGCCAGCAATTGCGGATAAGAGACGGTTCGGTTTTCAAAATAGAGCGCGGGAGAAGTACTCGACGCATTCCGAAGGATCGCTTCATACAGGCTTGCCATTCCGTCATACCGCCTTTCTCAAATATCCAAAGTATAGCCCAGGCAAAGCAGCACCAAACAGGTGAGCACGGGCAAAAGAAGCTGATGGGCAAGGTACACCCAAAGGCTGTGCCTGCCCAGAAACGTCAATACGTTGTTGCGATACTTCCAGCCGAGCACGGAGCGGTGCTCCCGATAGAACTGCTTCCCCAAGAACACGCCGACAAAGATCTGTCCGCAGGTGGACGGCAGGTCAAAGCAGTCCGAGCCGCACGAGGCAAGTCCGAGAACGGATTTCAGGAACAGCGGCAGGAACGGTTCGGAGCGGTAGGATACCCAGCGAACCTCCGTCAGGTGTGGGATCGCAAGCCCGAACCCCCACAAGGCGACGCCGAGCGCAAGGTACACCCATTTTCCGCAACGGCATTTCTCCAGCAGACCGACCAGCAGCAGAGACAGCGCAATGCAATGCAGCACACCGAACGAAATGGTCATGTCGATGTCGCCGCTGAGCGTTCCGACCAGAAAGGTCCCCGCCGTCAGCGCCATTGCGACCGCGAAAAGCCGGAGCGCACGTTTGAGGTTGCTTTTGGAAAAGGAGCTGCAAACGCCCGTCAGCGAAAAAAACACGAACAGGACCGTCACACGCACTACGCTTCGCACGCCCCAGTTCCAATAATCCCTTGCAAACGCTTCCAATTCGCCCGGGTAATCCGAGAAAAGCGACGGGAGCAGTCCCCACAGATCAAAGAAAAAATGGTCGCAGATCATCAGCAAAACGGCGATCCCGCGCAGAATATCCAGTTCAAGCGCCCTTTTTTCCAGCTTTTCGGGCAATGCTTTCCGTACGCGTTCCATACCGTTTCCCTCTGCCTTAATTCCGTACCGTTTTTCGGTATTTCTTATTCAATCCAGTATACATGATTTTTCGCGTTCTGTCAACCGTCGGCGGAAAAAAACAAGAGGATAAATCTGCATTTTGAAAACATGCAGATCACATCCTGCGCCACAATAAATTTCAAAACCGTGCAGAAAAGGAGTTCTTTCCCACACGGTTTTTTCAGGTCATCGCAATCAGGCAGCCCGCTCAGCCGGGGATGGCTCCGAACAGCGCGAGCGCAAACGCGTCGATCGCTTTTTTTCGGTCGCGGTACAGGGACGAGCGTTCCTTATAGTACCGCCGTGCCAGCCGTTCCGCACAATTCTTTTGTCCGCTGACAAAAAAAGTATCCAGCAGGTCGCGCTGATACGGAGAAAGCATGGAATACGCACGCCGGATCTGTTCCAGCTCTCCCTCCATCATGCGCAGACGGTGACAAAACGCCTGCTTTCGCCCGTTCAGGCGCAGGACACGTTTTTCCGCCGTACCGCCGTCCTTGTCCTTTGCCCCCGCTTCGTCACTTGAAGCGGTATGGCAGGCATTCAGTTCCGCATCCAGCAGACGGATCTGTTCCCGCAGCGCGTCCGCCGCCGCGCACCAGTACCGCTTCTGCCGAAGCATCTCAATTGCCTCCTGTGTGTAATTTTCTTCCATTTTTTCCTTCATCCCTCTTCTTCAGCCGAGCGCGAAAGGCAGGCAAAACCGCTTCCCCGCTCCGCCTCATTTCTGTTACGCATCTTTCCGTCAGGCGGGTTGGAGCGTCCCCGCGTTGACGTCTTTCCAAAAATCGAACAAATGTTCGGTTATGGGAAAAGTATAGCACAGACCAAACGCTTTGTCAAGAGGGAGAAAAGGAAAATTTTTTTGATCCTTTGCCGAACGAGCGACCCGCTTCGCTTAAGGGGAAAAGCCGCGTCTTGACAAACGGCGGTTTCTTTAGTATAATAATGGAAAAGAAAGGCAGTCGAACGGAAAGGAGGGACGCGCATGCTGCGAAACGGATGGAAGTGCAAAGCGATTTTGCCGATGCTTCTGTGCGGCATATTATGTTCGTTCCCGAGCGCATGTGCAAAGCAGCCGGTCACGCCGAACGGGCAAACGTCCGCAAGCAGCGGCGCACAAAGCGAACAGGTCTCGGAACAACTGCCGCCGCCGGAAGCGGTGGTCCTGCTCTATGAGGATTATCTGACCGCCGAGGGTGAGCAGGGCGGGATCGGCTATACATACACCTACTGTTTCGATCGGGACGGAACGGTTTTCAACGCGATCGCGACGATCCGATTTCCCGAGGAGACCGCCGCCGCGCATGACTACCGAAAGCTGAGAAAGAGCGAATACCCGAATCTGAACCTGAGCGGAAGCACCCTGACGTTCTCCTTTCCGCGCAGGGAATGCCCCTATTACGGTATTTCCTACCGCGTGCTGCCCACCTTGTTGGAGGAAACGATCTA
>CAYPYA010000237.1:0-3835 GCA_964414775.1 uncultured Ruminococcus sp.
CCGATCGATGAACCGATCGACGAACCCGAGCCGCCGATCGACGAGCCGGTCAGCGAGCCGCTTCAGCCGCTTGGAAAAGATGAGGTTTTGTTCCGCATCAAGGTGACCGGAACGGACGGTAATCCCGTGCCGAGCGCCTCCGTCCTGTTGGGCAACATCATCGGCACGACGGACGAAAACGGCGTGTTCGAGAGAAACGTTCCCCAAAAAACGTTTGACCTGTTCATCGACGCGGACGGCTGCGTTTCCCATTATGAGGAGCTGGTTCTGGACAACGAGACGAAATGGGAAATGGTGGTCACGCTGGAATACGCGAACCAGATCCGTAAGCTGCTGAATTCCGCCGCTCTGCGCCCGTATCGGACGGATAACGAAGACCTGAACCGCAAACTGGACGATTTGTTTGACGAGCTGTTTGAGCCGGGTATGGATACATACGATAAGGTGAGGACCTGCTATGACTGGGTGATCGAGCATATGAAATACAAGCGCCCGAGCCATACGCACGTCAACGGCTACTGGGAATGCGCCTACAATGCGATGCAGGAGGGCGTCGGACAGTGCAACTGCTATTCCGCGGTGTTTACCGTGATGATGCGCCACCTCGGCTTGAACTGCTACTACGTCGGCGGCAGTACCACGGCAAACCGCGGCGGCATGACGGGGCATGACTGGACCGTCATCGAGATCAACGGCGACACGTTCATTTTCGACCCGCAGGTCGAGGACGCGATCGCGGGCAGAACCAGCACCAAGACCGTGACCTACACGCGCTTCTGCCTGACGGAGCCGCACAGCAAATATGTGTACAGCAAGAGCCGTTCCGAAGAATATCAGATGAAGAAATTCGACGTGTTCCTGGAAACGCACGGCAGCTTCTTAGGGAACTGATCGCGGATACAACTGATATAAATAGACAAGAGGAAATACTTCCCCACGGGATCCCCGTGGGGAATTTTTTTCGGTGCGAATTTGCCGTCACACGCGCTCCAGCGCGTCCGTCAGCGCATACAGATCCTGTTCCGTGTTGCCCCGTCCGAGGCTGACCCGCACGCCGCCGCTTTTCAGCGTTCCGAGCGCACGGTGCGCCGTCGGAGCGCAATGCAGTCCGGCGCGTACCGCGATCCCCGCGGCGGCAAGCGCTTCGCCCAACGCTTCACAGTCGTATTTGTCCTTGTTGAACAGCAGAACGGGGACGTACGTCCCGTGCGGATCCCATCCGTATACACGCAGTCCGTCCCGCTCCCGCAGCATGTTTGTCAGCTTTGTATACAGGCTGCTTTCCCAAACGGGGTAACGGAATTCCTCCAACGCCGCGGCAAGCCCCGCGAACCCGTAAACGTTCTGCGTCCCCGGCTCCAAGCGTTCGGGCAGAACGGAGGGCATTTCCGTCGCAACGGAGTCGATGCCGCTCCCGCCCTCCAGGACGGTGCGGAAGCAAAGCGGGCGGTTCGGGTTGCAGATCAGCGCGCCCGTTCCCATCGGACCGTACAGCCCCTTGTGTCCGGGCATGCAGAGAACGTCCGCGCCCAATTCGCGGATGTCGATCGGCAGATGCCCCGCCGTTTGCGAAGCGTCCACGATCAAAAGCAGATCCTTTCCCGCCGCTTCCCGCATGGAACGGATCGGAAGCACCCGCCCGCAGACGTTGGACGCGTGCGTGACCACCGCCATATGCGTTTTGCCGCTGATCGCCATACGGAAGTTCTCCACCGTGACGTCGTCGTCGGCAAGATCGACGCGGAATTGCTTCAATGTGATCTTTTGTTCCCGCCGCAGCGCGTGCAGGGGACGGATGACCGCGTTGTGCTCCATGGTGGAGGTCAGCACCTCGCTGTCAAAACGGTATAGCCCTTTGATCGCCATGTTCAGCGCGGCGGTCGCGTTTGGTGTCAGAATGACGTTTTCCGGCGTGCTTCCGAATCGGTCTGCCAATAACTGCCGGCAGCGGAACAGCACCGTGTCGGCGGTTTGCGCCGGAAGATGGCTGCTGCGGCCGGGGTTTCCGCAGGAATAGAATGCGTCGCGCATGGCGAAAAAAACGGCGTCGCTTTTCGGAAAGCCGGTCGCCGCGTTGTCGAGATAGATCATGCGTTCATGACCGTCCTTTCACATTTGGGCTCTGACCGTTCCGAGAATGCGGATGTTCGCGTCCTCAAGGATCTTTTCCGCGCGAGCGAGATCGGTTTGCCGCACGCGGAGTCCGTAACCGCAGTTACGTACCTTTCGGATCGATGCAGAGCGGGTGAGGGAGGAGCTGATTTGCTTTTCCTGTAACAGCTGCTGTGCTTTCAAAGCATAGGTGACCGAGGAAAGCACGAAAATCCAATCCATTTTGATGACCATTCCTTTCTCGGTGCAGGCGTTCGGACTCTTTTTTGCCCGAACGCGTACAACATCCCTCGATGAAAGTATATGCGTTTGCGCGCGCTTGGCGCAAAAAAGTCGGTTTTGTTGTTGACAATGCCATTCTGAATGGCTATAATCATGATAAAGGACTTGACAAGAACCTTCGACAAGAACCTTCGACAAGAAAGGTATGGTTATCAATATGGAGCAAACGCTTGCAGCGCGCCTGCGCGAATTGCGCAAGACGAAACAGTATACGCAGGATGCCGTAGCCAAGAGCATCGGCATCGGGCGAAGCGCATACTGTGCGTACGAAAACGGGGAAAACGTTCCGCCGACGGACAAGCTGCGCGCTTTGGCTGCACTGTACGGCGTGTCCGTGGATTATCTGCTGGGGGCTTTTGACGGAGAGCAGGAAAACGCGCATTCGTTCGGCTTTTATAAGATCGGATGCGGCGTTCCGCGCTTGCAGGTCGCAAACCCGAAAGAGAATGTAAACGGCATCAAGTCGCTGTACGACCGTGCCGAGAAAGCCGGCTGTTCGCTGCTGCTGTTGCCGGAGCTGTGCCTTTGCGGGTATACCTGTGCCGATCTGTTTCATCAGTATCCGCTGCTGCAAGCGTGCGAGAACGCCTTGCGGGAGCTGCTTGCCTATACGGCGGGGCGGGAGCTGCCGATGATCGTCGGTCTGCCCGTAAGAGTGGGCGGGTCGCTGTATAACTGCGCGGCGGTTTTGCGGGACGGCAAGCTGTTGGGCGTTGTCCCGAAATCCTATCTTGCCGAGGGAAACGAATTTTATGAAAAGCGGTGGTTTTCCTCCGGTCTGGATTTGCAGACGGACAGCGTGACCCTTTGCGGACAGACCGCTCCGTTCGGCAGATTGCTGTTCCACGCAGGGCAGGATCTGGTGTTCGGCATCGAGCTGTGCCAGGACCTTTGGGTCCCGCTTCCTCCGTCGGTCGGCATGGCATTGCAGGGCGCGAACCTGATCCTGAATCTGTCCGCCAGCAACGAAACGGTCGCAAAGGCCGCTTATCGGGAAAGTCTGGTACGTTCGCAGAGCGCGTCCCTGCTTTGCGCATATGCCTATTGCGGCGCGGGCGTGACCGAGTCCACGACGGATCTGGTGTTCGGCGGGAGCGCCCTGCTGTGCGAAAACGGAACCCTGCTGGCGTCGGGGAAGCGTTTTTCCCGTGAGCCGGAACTGACCTGCGCCTGCATCGACGTGCAGAAGCTGAACGCCTTGCGGATGCAGGAAACCACGTTTGCCGATACCGCCGCCCGCCATCGCGAAGCATACACCGCCGTTTCCTGCCCCATCCGTCCGCTTGCGGCGGAACGGTACGACGGCTATGTCGATCCGCATCCGTTCGTTCCGCAAAACGAGGACCGGCGTGCGGAACGCTGTGAGGAGATTTTGCAGATCCAGTCGGCGGGGCTTGCCAAACGGCTGGAGCATACCCACAGCCGCAAGGCGGTCGTCGGG
>CAYPYA010000238.1:0-5347 GCA_964414775.1 uncultured Ruminococcus sp.
AACGAGCCCTCCATGCGGTCGATGACCTGCGTTTCCAGGACCTGCTCCGCATACGCGATAGCGGAGTACGAGCCCGCAAGCATCATCGTCTTGCCGTCCTTGACCGCGAGCTGATTGGAAACGTAAACGTCGCAGCCCAGCTCATCCGTGAATCCGACCGCGCCCGTTCCGTTGACGCCGTTGTTGATCTGGAACTTCACGCCCGCCAACAGCAGCTTGGATTTGATAAACGGAGGGACGACGATCCACGTGCGTCCGTCCGGCACGTTCGCCTCCTCCAGCTTCTGCTTCATCTGCGTCAGAACAGACAGCACGTTGGACGGCGTGACGTCCCCGATCTGCAGGGTCGTCTCCGCCTCATTGTACAGACCGAACACGTACGCGTCCACCTCGTTGCGCAGCAGGTAGCTGGCACGTTTGGTCTGACTGTCCGCAAGTCCGATGGAGGAACGAAGCTCCTCGATATCCTTGACCTTGAACGAAAACGCCTTGTCCTGATCGACGTACAGCGTGGTCGCGTGATCGTCGATGTCCTCGTAGGTCAGCGTGCCGTCGTAATCGTAAACGGTCGGATCGTTCAGACCGATGAACGTGACGGAATCGCCCTTGCTCTTGATATCCCCGACAAAGGACGTGTTGCAGATGGTGTTGGCTAAGAGGTTGTCCTCGTTGGTGCGAATGATCTCCGCGCTGATGATTTTTTCGATGCTGTTATAATTTGCCATATCGATTCCTTTCCTTTCGTATCAAAATACGCTTAAAATTTCCATTTGCCCATGGAACGCAGAATGCTTTTGTAGTTCTTTGCCACGTCCTTTGCGGACATCCCCTCCACCTGCTCACGGGTGAAGCTCGGCTCGGTGCTGCCCTCGCTCAGGGCGGCGGCGCTCCGCTCGGAGTTGATGCGGTTGACCTCGTCGGCGGCGCTTCCGTCCGCCTTCTGCGAGATCAGGAAAAACGCATACGCGTGGTTCAGATCCATGCCGTTTGCGACCTCCTCCCAAACGCTGTCGGGAATCTCCTCCGCGGCCACGTCCGGGAAGCGTTCGCGGAACGCGGCGATGTCCTCCTGCAATGCGCCGTCCTGCTCCGACTTGCGCAAAGCGTCCCGATGCTCCTTGCGCAGCTGCTTTGCGTTTTGCAGCTCCGCGATCACGTCCTCCGGCAGTCCTTCCGTTTCAAACTGCGGATCTCCGTATTCCTCCTGCAAATGCGCCATGAATTCGTCGATGCGCATTCCGCAGACATCCGCCAGATCGTAGACGGTGTCCAGAATGCGGTCGTTGCTGATGCTGTTGCTTTTCATGCTTTTTCTTTTTACTCCTTTTCTGATAATCATCCGGGAAGCGATGCCGGCTCCGACGTCGGTTCCGGCGTCGGTTCAGGCATGGCTTCGACGGGCACGGCTTGCTCTTTCTCTCTGACCTCCGCCAACAGCTCCCGCTTTTTGGGGATCAGATTGTCCGGCAAGCGTTCCAAATACTGCGATAGCGTGATCTGCCCCATTTGCAGCAGATTG
This sequence comes from uncultured Ruminococcus sp., assembly GCA_964414775.1. Taxonomy (GTDB): domain Bacteria; phylum Bacillota; class Clostridia; order Oscillospirales; family CAG-382; genus Coliplasma. The sequence goes on from CAYPYA010000238.1 coordinate 1,520, forward strand.
TCCAATGTGTTCAGCGAGGTGATCTCCGACCAGTAGCTTCCCGCTCCGACGTCCACGCGGCAGCCGAACAGCTGATCCCTCTTTGCGGACAGGGAGAACGGAAGATACTCCCGCCCCGTTTCTCCCTCCACCGGGACCAACCGCGCGTCCGCGTAGTACGCAAACAGGAAATCCAGCCAGATCATCCCGATGTCCTCCGCAAACTGGTACAGCGCACGCTTCACGCCCTCCAAGGGCACGTTGGAGCTTTGCTGTAAGGCAAGGATCGCGGACGTGTTGGTCGGGGTCACGTCGCCCAGCGCCGTGTCCGTCGCGCCCATGAATTCCTTGGTCGATGCGATCGCCATCTGAATGACGTCCAGCATGCCCGACTGCATCTGCCCCGAGGAAAGCACCTTTGCGACGTTCTCCACCGGGCCGTTGACCGCGACCGCCTCTCCGACACGGTTGGACCACTCGTCGATGACCGTCGAATCGTACACCACCTTGGAAAAGGCGGTATCCATCATATGCTTCATCACCATCGCAAAGCTCTTGTTGATGAAGATCTGATTCTCGATCAATCCCGTTGCGACCGCCTGTCCGTGCCAGGAATTCTTCACCGGCGTCCAGTTCAGCACCGCGATCGGGTAACGCGTCAGCCCCAGATCGGTCTCCTCACGGATCACGGCGTTTCGGACGGACTTGCGGAAGCAGATATGCCCCTGCTCGTTCTTCCAGAGCTTGATCAGCGAAATACAGCGGGTATTTTCCAATTCCTTTTTCGCCAGATCGCCGCTTTCCTGCTTGGTGTCGCTGTCGGGAACGATCCTGCGGATCTCGTCCTCGCTCCTGCCGTTCGCCTTTGCCTGCGCCTTCAGGTCCTGCACCGTTTCCCGCATGGAAAGCAGGATATACGGCTGCTTGTCAATGTTCTTGCTGTTCGGATTGCCGAAGAACACGTTGGTGTTGTCCACCAGAACGCTGACGAAGTCGCCTGTATACGGCTGTCCCGTCCGTACCGACGGGTCCCAGTAGGTGTAGCACACCGCGTCCCCCGTGATCGCCGCCTCCCGCAAGGCGTTTGCCATCATCGTGTCCATTTTCTGCGTTTCCCAGCGGTATTGCGCGATGCGGTTGAGCTTGTCCGTCGTCTCCGCCCGCTGCGCAAGCTCGGACACCGTCTCCTTCGGCGGCGACTCGAGCGAGTAGCGCATGCTCACCGATCCCGCCATCACCGTGGATACAAAGTAATCGATGATCCTGCGGAACAGATTGAACACCGGCATGGGCAGTCCGCCGGAACGGACGCCCTCCCACTGATCGCCGCGATAAAACCGTTCGTTGGTGTTTACATGGTCGTAAAGACCGATGGAATAATGGTATTCCTTCCCTTTTTCGTACAGCTCCCATTCTTCCGTATAGGGCTGCTGTCTCCGAAACATCTTCAAGATCCCTCCCATGCCTTTCTGAAATAACGTTCGGCACAAGCCCCCCGCCCCCGTTGCGCCTGATGCCGTGCGGTGTGGAAAAGCAACCATTTGGTTATCAAATACATCCTTTCCCCCGCTTCCTCCTTTCGCTCAATATGCGATGATCTGTTCATAGTCCGAAACCTCCTGCGGGCGCGGAAAGCTGTACAGCTCGCTGCGCAGCACAGCCGCTTTCGGTTTCTGTGTCGGGACGCGCGACATCACGCCGTAGCGAAGCGCTTCGGGCGCGTGCGTCAGCTCATGCGGCGTATCCGACGCGTCCTCGATCACATTGGTGTCGAACCGCAGGAGCGGAAGCGTGCGGATCAGATTCCTGCAGCAGCGCAGGATCTTCATCCGTACCTGCCCGTTCTCCCCTGTCCGTAAATATTCCCGCAGTACCCGCCAGCCGGGGATCCGCGCGTTGTTGGCGCGTACCAGCCGACGGATGCCGACGGAGCTTAAAATGTCGAAGCCGCTTTTTCCGCTGTCCTGCCGTCTGTTCCACAGATCCGGCGAAGCGACGGTGTACCGTATCTCCTCTTCCGCGGGCGTTTGCTCCAGAATGTGCTTACCCGCCTGCGAAAGGGTCAGGTCGCTCTCGTACAGCTCCCGATACACATACAGCGTCCGGTCGGAACCGACCGCCAGCCAGAGGCAGGCGGTCATGTCCAGTCCGTAGTCCAATGCACGGAACCGTGTCCAGTCCTTTGGGATGTCGAACACCTCGCACGTGTGTTTTTCGTAATCAAATTCCGGAAAAAACGCACCCTCAAAGGAATTCCAGTCTCCGTACAGCATCGCCCTGCGGCGCGCTTCGGGGAGCGCCTGCAGGGTTCGGACGTACTCGGGGTTTCGCTCCATCAGAAAGCGATTGTCGAACACCAGACTGCGGATCATGACATAATCGTCCGGATTCTCGTTGACGCGGTAACAGCGATCCACGAACAGCCGCTTCACCCAATCGTGCCCGACGCCGCCGGGGTTGCAGGTGAAATACATCCGCGGACGGAACGGCTGCTTCATGCTCCCCGAATAGCGGTTGCACTCCGTCAAAGCGGAAAACTGCCGTTCGGTAAAGTGTGTCGCTTCCTCCATTCCGATCACCTCGTACGCCTGCCCCTGAAATTGCAGGACGTCGTTCTCGCTGTCGCAATAACCCAATCGGATGCGCGAGCCGTTCGGGAATCGGAACTCCTTTTCCGTCGAAGCGTATCTCGCCACGCCGTTGAGTAAGGAAAGCAGTGGAAACAGATGATTTTCCCTCAGCTCCCCCAGCGTCCGCCGCAGCAGCAAAATCTGTATTCCGTCATATTCGAGCGCCAGCAGCACCAGCTTCATCCGCATCGCCCAGCTTTTCCCGCCTCCTCTTGCTCCCCCGTATGCGGTATAGCGGGCGTCGGAGGTGAAAAACTGCTGCTGCTTCTCGTTCGGTTCCAACAGAATTTCCCGCGTCATTTTGACCAATCCGCCGTTTTCCCGCGGAACACCACGGTATTGCCCTGCCCCTCCTGTATCTCCTCGGGGCGGTCTCGATAGCCGTGGTTGTTTTTCAGATCAAAGGAAAGCACCGCTGCGGGCAGCTTTCCGCGAAACGCAAGCTGTTTTTTGATCTTGGCGATCTTGTTGCAGGCGCGTTTCAGGCTGACGCCGTAGGTTCTGTGCTGCATCAGCTTCGTCAGCATATCGCGCGTCGTGCCGAGATAGTCCGCCAAGCCCTCGATGTCCGCGACCTCCCCGCTCTCGGGAAGCCACTCCTCAAAGTATCTTTTCAGCTTCTCCTCACAGTCCGCGCGGGATTGGAATACGGTTCGGGATGCGTGACCGAACGATGCCTCCCCCGCCGCTTCCTGCGATCGGGACGTTTGTCTTTTTGCCATTCTCCTGTTTCGTTTCTCCTTTCTGTTTCTTTGCGTGAGCCCTGCCGCGTTTGCATTCGTCTGCGGCCTTCGACGGAATCATGGTATCACATTTTTTCGCTCATTTCATCCCGTCTTTTTCGCACGAAAATTTCAAAAAAGTCCCACAAAAATCCCAAAAAAGTCGCATGCCGTTTCTCCCCATATTTTGCCTTGTTCCCCTCCCGCACGCAAAGTCTTGACAAACACGGACAGAATGTGCTATACTGTGTACAAGTATCCGTTTTTTTGCGTTACCGAAAGAAAAGAGGGTTCCCATTGAAAGCCGAAAGAATCGCCGTGCGTCCTCTGCGTCGCATCCTCGCTCTGACGCTCGCCGCCGTCCTGTTTCTGCTTGCCGTCCCGCTCCTGCTTCCGCCGGAAAAGGCGCAGGCGCTGGACTTCTCCGCGATCGAAGCGAAGCTCAATACATGGAAATACGCTTACTGCCGCACCTTCATGTCTCTTGCCCTGAAGGA
>CAYPYA010000239.1:0-2493 GCA_964414775.1 uncultured Ruminococcus sp.
TTTCTATCGCCGCGGCGTTTCTCTCTCTCATGCCGATAAAACTCCTTTTTAACGTTTCCTATATGGTAACATATTTCGCGTCACTTGTCAACCGTCTTTTTGTAGAAACCGCTGTCAAAAAATTGTCGGAAATGACTGAAAGCGTCCGCCTTATTTCTTTAACTCCACGCGGCGGATCTTACCGGAAATGGTTTTTGGCAGCTCCGGCACAAAATCCACCACACGCGGATACTTGTAAGGCGCGGTGTGCGTTTTGACGTACTGCTGGATCTCCTTTTTCAGCTCGTCGCTCGGCTGCGTGCCGTTCGTCAGAACGATCGTCGCCTTGACGACCTGCCCGCGGATCGGGTCGGGAACGCCCGTGATCGCGCATTCCAGAACATAGGGCAGCTCCATCAACACGCTTTCGATCTCGAACGGCCCGATGCGATAGCCCGAGGACTTGATCACGTCGTCCGTCCGTCCGACATACCAGTAGAACCCGTCCTCATCCTTCCATGCGGTGTCGCCCGTGTGGTACAGCCCGTCGTGCAGGACCTCTTCGGTATGCTGCGGGTCCCGATAGTAGCCCATGAATAACCCGTAAGGCTTCCTTCCGTCCGTGCGGATGCAGATCTCACCGACCTCACCGACCGCGCACGGACTGCCGTCCTCCTTCACGATATCCACGTCGTAAGCGGGGGAGGGGACGCCCATCGAGCCGGGACGCGGCGTTTCGCCGAACAGGTTGCCGATCGTCAGCGTCGTTTCGGTCTGCCCGAACGCTTCCATGATGGCAAGCCCTGTCGCTTCGCGGAACTTGTTCCAGACCTCCGGGTTCAACGCTTCTCCCGCGGTGCAGGCGTAGCGGATACCGGACAGGTCGTATTTTGACAGGTCGCTCTTGATCAGGAAGCGGTAAATGGTCGGCGGTGCGCAGAACGTCGTGATGCCGTGCTTGGCGAATAAGGGCAGCATCGCGTCCGCGTCAAACCGATCGTAATCGTATACGAATACGGCGCATTCGCAGAACCAGCAGCCGTACAGCTTCCCCCAGAGCGCCTTTCCCCAGCCCGTGTCCGAAACGGTCAGGTGCAGCCCCTCCGGGTCCACGCAATGCCACCAGCGCGCAGTCAGCAAATGCCCCAGCGCATAGCCGTAATCGTGCGCGGCAATGCGCGGATAGCCCGTCGTTCCCGAGGTGAACAGCATCAGCATCGGTTCTTCCAGCTTGGTCTCCACCCGTTCCAGACGCGATGAGAACCGCTGCACCTCATTGTTGTAGCAATGCCACCCCTCCCGTTCGCCGCCGACCATGATCTTGGTCTGTAGGGTCGGGCAGTAGGCGGCTGCCTTGTCCGCTTCGGCGGCGACGTTGTTGTCCGCCGTACAGCAGATCGCCGAAACGCCCGCCGCGTCGAAACGGTATGCAAAGTCCTTTTCCACCAAAAGGTGCGTCGCGGGGATCGCGATCGCTCCCAATTTATGTAACGCTAAGATGCAGAACCAGAACTGATAGTGCCGCTTCAGAACCAGCATCACGCGGTCGCCCTTCTTGATACCCAACGAAGCGAAATAATTGGCGGTGCGGTTGGTTTCCTCACGGATCTGCCCGAACGTGAACGTGCGCTCGGAAAAATCGTTCCCGACCCAGACCAGCGCGCGCTTGTCCGGCGCTTTTTCGGCGAGCGCGTCCATGACGTCGTAGGCAAAGTTGAAGTTGTCGGGCGGCAGGAACGAGACGTTTTGCAGTCTGCCGTCAGGACCGATCTCCTCCTTGACGAAGCGGTGGTAGATGCAGTTTTCATACCGCTTGTTGTACGCGACCGGGTCGGTATAGGGATCCGCCTCCTGCCCGCGCTGTACCGATACCTTCTGCTCGGCAAGCACCGGCTCGTCCTCGCGCTTGTCATGCTCCGCTTTGTGTACGACGGCTAAGAACTTGCAGTCCCGCCCGCCGATGGCGACAAGACCGTGCGCATGGGCGGAATCGTAAAAGATGCTGTCCCCCTCGTTCAGAACGAAGCTGTGCTCGTCCAGCTGGACCTTCAACTGCCCCTCCAACACCATGTCGAACTCCTGCCCCGGGTGCGTCGCAAGCTCCATGGGGCCGTTCTCCTTGGCAGGGTCGTATAGTGCCGTCACCACGAACGGCTCGCTCAGGCGATTCTTCAAAAACGGCGCGACGTGCCGATAGACAAACCCCTCGTCCCGACGGATCGGCATCCCGCCGCCCGCACGCGTCAGGGTAAAGAAATCCAGCTTCGGGTCGGTGCCGGAAACCAGCTCGGAAATGTCCATGCCCAGCGCAAGTGCGCATTTGTACAGGAAGTTGAAGTAGAAATCCTGTTCTCCCTTTTCCAATTCCAGGTAGTTTTCGACCGTGATGCCGCAGGCGGCGGCTAAGGTCTCCGGAGATACTTCGGCGTTGGTGCGCGCCCATTTCAGGCGTTCCGCAATGAGTTTGGTTTGCTGTTCCATGAGATTGACCGTTCCTTCTTTCGTATGATTTGC
>CAYPYA010000240.1:0-2090 GCA_964414775.1 uncultured Ruminococcus sp.
CACGGGGGAACATACCGCGCTCGTCACCCTGACCGAGGGACGCTATCATCAGATCAAGCGGATGTTCGCTTGCTGCGGCGCGGCCGTGACCGCTTTGCACCGCGTCGGGATGGGAAACCTTTCGCTTCCGGACGACCTGCCGGAAGGGGTCTGCCGTCTGCTGACGGAGGAGGAGCTGGCATTGCTGGAGGAACGGTGAGTGCGAAAAAGCCCCGCAAAACCGCGTTTGCGGCTTTTGCGGGGCTTGCGTTTGCCCGTTTTTTGCTCAGCGTCCCTTTTTGCCGGACAGCAGGGGCTTCAGCCTTTGGTAGAGGCTGCCCGCTTTTTGGTTGCCGAACTTTTTGACCAACGCGTTGTTCAGCCCCAGCTTCGTTTTGTACTTCTCGATGGAGCTTTCCACGAACAGCAGATCCGCTTCCTCCGAAATGATATCTTCCAGCAGCGCCTGCAGATCGGCGGGGCTGTCCGCCACGACCGCCTTGACGTTCTGCTTCGGGGCTTTTTTCCTGCGCTGTGCGGCTTTGGCGGGCTTGACGGTCAGCACCGTTTCGTCCTTCGCGGCTTCTTCGGGCTCTTCCTTCAGCGTTTCTTCAGGTTTTGCCTTTGCCGCTTCTTCGGGCTCTTCCTTTGCCGCTTCGACCGTCTTTTCCGCCGTTTCCTGCGGCAAACGCGTCTGCTGCAAGGCGAACGCGGGGTCCTTCAGCTGCGAAAGCACCCCGATGTGAAAGCCCTCCTTGCGCCAGAAATTGCTTACGTATTCAAATCCGCGGTCGCTGCTGATGATGACGAACTGCCCGTCCCTGTCGTTTGCGATCAGGTAGCCGAGATAGGTCGAAAGCTGGAAATCCAGCGCGTTGTGTCCCCCGACCGGCACCTCGCGGTATTCCACGACTGCCTTGGCGTTCGTCAGCCGTTGGTGCAGGTCGAACGTCATGCGGTTGGCATTTTCGCTGTAAAACAGAATGACGCGGTCGGTTTCCTCCAGCAGGGAAATGCCGTTGAGCGCCCCGCATTTGATATTTTCATAATCCACCAGATAGACAGCCATGTGATGCCATACTTCCTTTCCGTAATCACGCTTGATGATCTCTTGATGCTCTATTGTAACACACTTCGACGCATTCTGTCAAGAATGTTTGTTCCGCGAAAGAAATACGCCCTCCGTGCCGGGACGGTGCGAACGTTTTTTGCAGTTTTTTTCGTTCGCGGTTGCAAAAAAACAGAAAAAATATATGCTTTCGTCTTGACAAACGCATGTAAATGCGATATGATGGAGGTATAAAAAATAAATGATGCAAAAAACGTCTTATAAAGGAGCATAACAGACAATGGCATTTCGCAGTCCGTATTTAGCAAAAGTGTATGCGCAGGTCGAACAGCGCAACCCCGGAGAAAAGGAATTTCTCCAAGCTGTCCGTGAGGTTCTGGAATCTTTGGAGCTGGTGGTGGAAAAGGAACCGCAGTTTGAAAAAGCGGGCGTGATCGAGCGCTTGGTCGAGCCGGAACGTCAGATCATCTTCCGCGTTTCGTGGGTGGACGATCAGGGGAACGTGCAGGTCAACCGCGGCTTCCGCGTACAGTTCAATTCCGCGATCGGTCCGTATAAGGGCGGCTTGCGTCTGCATCCGTCGGTCAACGCGTCGGTCATTAAATTTCTGGGCTTTGAGCAGATCTTCAAGAACAGCCTGACCGGGCTTCCCATCGGCGGCGGCAAGGGCGGCTCCGACTTTGACCCGAAGGGCAAGTCCGACGGAGAGATCATGCGCTTCTGCCAGAGCTTCATGACGGAACTTTCCAAGCATATCGGCGCGGATACGGACGTTCCCGCGGGAGATATCGGTGTCGGCGGACGCGAGATCGGCTACCTGTTCGGGCAGTATAAGCGCATACGCAACAGCTTTGACGCGGGCGTCCTCACGGGCAAGGGCCTGACCTACGGCGGCAGTCTGGCCCGCACCGAGGCCACAGGCTACGGACTGTGCTACTTCACCCAGGAAATGCTCTCCTGCATGAAGAAGGACAGCTTCCAGGGCAAGACCGTGGTTATCTCCGGCTCGGGCAACGTGGCAATCTACGCCACCGAGAAGGCC
>CAYPYA010000241.1:0-1702 GCA_964414775.1 uncultured Ruminococcus sp.
CATCATTGCCTTGCCGTAGTCGCCCGGCATGGACGTCGCGGTATCGCATACCTTCTGCGCATAGCGAACAGCCGCCTGCACAGCCGATGTGGAAGCAAGCGCGTGGGATTGCATCTGTGTGATTTTATCCTTCAAAGCCTGCTTGGTCTGTTCGGGAATCGTCGGTCTTTTCACGATCAGCAGACTGTTGGCAACAGAACGCGAGCTGGCGATCTTGCTCTCCAAAACGCCGGATGCGTTTTCCGTAACCATCTGAGTCGAGCCGCCGCCGTCCAGATCAATACCGGTCACACAGCCCATGGCGATCAGCATATCGGCAAGCTCGTAAACGGTCGTTCTCTTATGCGAATCGCTCTCAACGTCCGATGTGCAGATGAACACCAGCGTGCCGTCCGCCTTGATACCGAGTCCGGTACGTGCGCGGCGGGCTTTGTTGAAATCTTCCCCTAAGCCGTTCGTTTTGGTGACATTCTTTCCGTCCTTGACAATGAGGTAGTTGTACATGACAACCGCGCTGCTGCAGTTCTCCATCACCTCTCTGGAGGCCGCGACCGTTTCCGTCACACGGATCGTCGCCGTATCCCCGACCTTCAAGGCGCGAAGCTTTGCGGCGTACGCGCTTGCATCGGACGCATAGAGAATGAACTGATTCTTTTCGATCGGGTTGCCGGACGAAACATTCCCGCGCACCTCGCAAACCGTTCCGGTCAGCGTTCCGCCGACCGTCAGCTCGCTGCCTGCCGCCTTTTCAAACACGATCTCCACACCGGCTGCCTTGGTATCGGTGTTGGTTCCGCAGCTTGTATCCCAATAGTACAGCTTGTTTCCGATCACGAATTCGCCGTTGGATTTCGGGGGATGAATGTTGATATGCTCCAGCGCACCGTCCCAGGCACTACCGTTAACAGACAGCGCGTAGGTGACGTGGGATTGCACCAAATGCGACGTTCCGTCGCTGTCAAACGCGAGGATACCCGTCTCACCGAAGCTGTTGCTTCCCTGAATGACTTTTCCGTCGGAAATGTTGACACCGCCGTAGGTGTTCGCCGAGGTCGCCATCGAGAAGAACGACGCGTTGACGCCCGCCTTGACGTCATACCCGTACTTACTTTCCGCATCCTTGGCGGAATTGGGGACCGTAGCACCGTATCCGTTGTACTTGGAGTACGCAAGCGGCATATAGGCGCTCGTTTTCGGATTGAATTCCAGCGTATGGATCTGCTGCGGACCCGCGTCCCCGCTGACCGTTGCCGACGCATAGGTCAGACCCTCTCCGATTGTACTGCTCGACACGTTCGACAACGTTCCGATCCCGACATTCTGTCCGTCCGTCAGCGCGCTGACCGCGCCGCCGCACAGCGAAAGCAGAACCGATGCCGCCAGCAGTACGCAAAGAAACATTCCGATTCGTTTCATAATGATCTCCTTGTCTGTATGATTTATTCTATTTTTTTATATTTTATCATAGTTACGAGCGTTTTGCAAGTCTTTTTCACAGGAAATCAGAACCAAAAAATGACACGAAAATTTGTATAATTGTTTGCAAGCGATTCATATTTTGACGCTATCCTTAAAGGAGAGTCAGAAAGGAGTTGGTGGTCATGGGATTCAGGGAAACCATGCAAAGGCAAAAGATCAAAAACGCAAACCGTCTGGCAAGACTGTTCTACGGACGCAACGGACCGGATACGATATACAAGGT
>CAYPYA010000242.1:0-1875 GCA_964414775.1 uncultured Ruminococcus sp.
ATGTATACCTTCCGCGCCAAGCCCGAGCATACGCAGCTCTACCTTGACATGGGGATCGACTTCGTGACGCTGGGCAACAACCACGCCTACGATTTCGGCAAGGACGCGTTTCTGGATACGATGGACACCCTGTCCGCTTACGGCATCGACTACGCGGGCGGCGGCAGGAACGCCGAGGAAGCGCAGCGTCCCTTTTACTACCTGATCGACGGGCGCAAGATCGCGTTCGTTTCCGCGACCCGTGCCGAAAAGTACATCAAGACCCCCGAGGCGGGAAAGCACTCCCCCGGCGTGTTCCGCTGCTACGACCCGGAGCGGCTGACGGAGGTGCTTGCCGAAGCCAAGGCGCAAAGCGACTATGTGGTGCTGTTCGTGCATTGGGGGACCGAGAAATCGGCGGTGCTGGAGGACGTGCAGGTCACGACCGCCAAGCAGTACATCGACGCGGGCGCGGACCTCATCATCGGCGGACACGCGCACAACCTGCAGGGCATCGACTTTTACAAGGGAAAGGCGATCTTCTACAATCTCGGCAACTTCTGGTTTGATGACGCGACCATCGAGACGGCGGCGGTGGAGCTGATTTTGGACGCGGACGGCAAAGAGACCTTCCGCCTCCACGCGGGCATGACGGAAGCCTGCAAAACGACCTATGCGCTCGGGACCGACGTCGGGCGCGGGGTGTTAGACCATGTGCAGTCCTATTCCGAAGGCAGAGTTTCCATCGACGACGACGGGACGGTCCACAGCGTCGGCTGAAAACGTTTTCAGGCTTGCTCCGTTTGACCGTTCCGCTTTTTAGTAAGGTATTTCCAAACAAACAGCGCCGCAAGCGGGGACAGAAACAGCCCCCAGAAGCCGAGCAGCTTCAGACCGATATACATGGACGCCAGCGCGGCAAGCGGCGGCAGACCGATGTATTTCCCGACGATCTTGGGCTCGATCACCTGCCTTACCACCGTGACGACCGCGTAAACGATCAAAAGCCCGATCCCGTCCGCCGTGCTTCCCGTCAGCAGTAAAAACGCCGCCCACGGGACCAGAACCGTCCCCGTTCCCAGAACGGGCAGAACGTCCACTAAGGAAATGAACAGCGCGAGCAGGAACGCGTATCGGTATCCCAACAGCAAAAACGCCGCGAACAGCTCCGAAAAGGTCACAAGCAGGAGCAGACCGTAGGCGCGGACAAAGCTCCCGACCACCCCGCCCATGCTTTTCTGCAAGCCGGACAGCTTTTCCGAGACGGGCTGCGGGAACAGCGAAAGGAAGCCTTTGTTGCAGGCGTCGAAATCCACCGCGAAGTAATAGGACGCCAACAAAACCGCCGCGACCGACAGCAGTGCGTTGGGCAGAAACGCCGCCGCACCCGCCAGAAACGGCAAGACCGAGCCGGAAAGCCGTTCCGCCAGCACCCCCAACAGGGAGGTCAATCGCCCGTCCACGTCCGAAAAAAAGCGTTTCAAGGCGGGGCGCATGCCCGAAAACGGCAGCTTGTCGCAGATGCCGTCCACCGTGCGCTCGGCAAAGTCCGGATCGCCCTGCAGTCTGGACAGGAAATCGTTGACCCACGCAAACAGCTCTCCCAATTCCTTGCTGACGCGCCGAAAGACAAGCACGCACAGCAAAACGAGCAAAGATACGATCACCGTCACCGCCAGAATGACCGTGACCTTGCGGGACAGCCCCGTTTTCTTTTTGATCAGCGGCTGCAGGCAAAACGCGATCAGGTATGCCAGCAAAAACGGCAGGATCGCTCCGAACAGGTATTTGAAAAACAGGATGACCCCCGCGACGATCAGCAGGACGCCGAACAGCACGGAAGCGATCCTGTGCAGACGCTCCTCGGAAAACAAACCATCATCTCCCCAAAAAAAC
>CAYPYA010000243.1:0-2103 GCA_964414775.1 uncultured Ruminococcus sp.
GTCACAGCAATCATCCATACCGCAGGCAAACAGCGTAGGCGCGTCCAGGATCGCAAGCGGCGCGTTCAGTTTTGACAGGCGTGCAAACACCTCCGCTTTCATGTACGTCGCGGTGATGGCGTTCAATTGCTCCATGGCGGCCTCGTCGTGATACACCGTTTCCCGCAGCGCGGGGCGGTACAGCGCGCCGTCACGGACGGTCTGCTCCCCGAATGTGCTTCGGATCTCTTCCAGACAGTCCGACGGAGCATCCGTCAGCTCTCTGTATATCGCGTCGCAATCCAGAACGGGGATCCCCAAAGAACGTGCGCAAACGCAGAGCGTGGATTTTCCGCATCCGCTTTTTCCGGTCAAGCCGATCAATCGCATATACCGACGACCCCCTCGATCTGTTCTCTCGGCAAAGCGCCCTGCCGCAGGATCTTCGGTTTTCCGCCGACCAGGGAAACGATGGTGGATTCCAACGCATAGGTGCATTCCCCGTTTTCCAGTATCACATCTGCGATCTCGGACAGAGCCAGCACGTCCTTTGCGTTCTTTGCCGAGGAAAAGCCGGACAGGTTCGCGCTGGTCGCGGCGATCGGAACGCCGCAACGCTTTGCGATCGTTTGAAACAGCGGATCGCTCGGAAACCGCAGTCCGACCGTTTCCCCGCCGGAGGTCACCTCATACGGGACGATCTCCCGCTTGGGCAGGATCACGGAAAGCGGTCCGGGCGTGAAGGCACGGAGCAAAGCACGCGCGCGTTCGTCCAGCACCGCCGCCTGCTCCGCCTGCTCCATACTGTACAAATGCAAAAGCAAGGGCTTATCGCTCGGACGCTTCTTCGCCGCGTACAGCGAACGCACGGCGTCGGGGTCAAGCGCATTGCAGCCGATCCCGTAAACCGTTTCGGTCGGGAATACGACCAGTTTTCCGTTTTGCAATGCCGAAACCGCGTTTTGTATCGCTTGCTCGCAGTCGCACCGATCCCAACGGAACAGTAAGTTTCCCATTATGCTGCCCGCTCCTTTCGCTTATGTATCGCTTCCGTTTTCTTCCTTAGTATAGCACATTCCGCATGACATTTCCATAGCGTTTCCAAAAAAAGTATTGAAAAACAAGCGAAATTATGATATGATAAAATAAATATATCCATATCACGACACCATTAACAGAAGGAACAAACTATGCCCATTCGGATTCCCTACTCCCTGCCTGCCACAGAAACCCTGATGCAGGAAAATATCTTTGTCATGGACGAGCAGCGCGCATCCAAACAGGATATCCGCCCGCTGCGCATTGCCATTTTGAATCTGATGCCGACCAAGATCGTCACGGAAACGCAGCTGCTGCGGCTGTTATCCAACACGCCGCTGCAGGTGGACGTTTGCCTGATGACGCCGGAAACGCATTGCTCCAAGAACACGCCGGAAGACCATCTCCGTTCGTTTTACACCCGTTTTTCGGACTGCAGGCAGCAAAAGTTCGACGGCATGATCATCACGGGAGCGCCTGTGGAATACCTTCCCTTTGAGCAGGTGGACTACTGGGACGAGCTGTGCGGCATCATGGAATGGTCAAAAACCAATGTGTATTCCACCATGTACGTCTGTTGGGGAGCGTACGCGGGGTTGTACTATCATCACGGGATCCGGAAATATCCGCTAAAAGAAAAGATCTCCGGCGTTTTCCGTCACACGACGCTCATTCCGGAAAACCCGTTGGTGCGCGGCTTTGACACCCGTTTCGACGCGCCGCATTCCCGCTACTCGACCTGGAAAAAGGAAGAAGTCGCCTCCTGCAAAGACCTGATGATCTTAGCGGAATCCGAGGAAGCGGGCATCTATCTGCTGGCGAGCAAAAACGGACGGGAATGTTATGTAACGGGGCATCCGGAATATGATTTTGACACCCTGCAAAAGGAATACACACGGGATATTGACAAGGGGTTATCCATTGCCATGCCGAAGCACTATTTCCCGCATGACGACCCGAAACAAAACCCGGTCAACAGCTGGCGTTCGCACGCGCATTTGCTGTATGCAAACTGGCTGAACTACTTCGTTTACCAGAACACGCCGTTTGATCTGAAGGAGATCCGCTGATGTACGAACGGGACGG
>CAYPYA010000244.1:0-3201 GCA_964414775.1 uncultured Ruminococcus sp.
CCCAAAAACACGGATCCTGCGTTGCGGATGCGGTCCAGATAATCAAACGGGTTGTCCACGCACAGCTCCAGATGCTCGGGTGCGATCTCGTTGGCAATGTCGATGGCAAGCGAAAGGTCGTTTTCGGCTATGATGATCTTCCCGTTGCGATCGATGGAAGCGCGGGCGATCTCCGCACGCGGCAGCAGCGGGATCTGTCTTTCCAGTTCGTTCCCGACCAGCGTTGCAAACGCGCGGCTGTCCGTCACCAAAACGGCGCTCGCGTTGCGGTCATGCTCCGCCTGCGACAGCAGATCGGCGGCGATCACGGCGGGATCGTTCGTCCCGTCCGCCACGACCAGAATTTCACTCGGCCCTGCGATCATGTCGATGGACACGGTTCCGAACACCTGCTTTTTCGCTTCCGCGACGAACGCATTCCCCGGGCCTACGATCTTATCCACCTTCGGAACGGTCTCCGTCCCGTAGGCAAGCGCGGCGATCGCCTGTGCGCCGCCGACCTTGAAGATACGGTCCACGCCCGCGATGCTTGCCGCCGCAAGGATCGCCGGATGGACGCTGCCGTCCTTTTGCGGAGGCGTGACCATATACAGCTCCGGACAGCCCGCGATCTTTGCCGGAATGCTGTCCATCAGCACCGTGGACGGATATGCCGCCGTACCGCCCGGCACGTACAGACCGACCCGTTCGATGGGCGTGATCTTCTGCCCCGCCAGCGCGCCGGACGATGCGCTCTCCAAAAATCCGTTGCGCAATTGTTTTTCATGAAAAGCGCGGATATGGCAAGCCGCAGTCCTCAGGATCTCCAGAAACGCTTCGGGAACGCTTTGCAACGCCTGTTCGATCTCCTGCCCGGAGACCTCAAGCGATTCCAACCGCACCCCGTCGAATTTTTCCGTACAGCCAAGCAAAGCGGCGTCCCCGCCTTCTCTGACCTGTTCGAGGATGTCACGCACCGCGTCGGACACGTTCGCCGTCGGACTTTCCCGACGAAAAATTTCCCGGTTCGGAACTTCCCCGTATGTATACATCCGAATCATGTAAACAGTACCTCTTTTCAGCCGATCTGCGCTTTCATGCGCCCGATCAATGTCTCGATCTCAGCAGTCTTGAACGGATAGCTCGCCTGATTGGCGATCAGACGCGCGCTGACCGAAACGATGGTTTCCAGCACCGCGAGATGATTTTCCCGCAGGGTCGTTCCCGTTTCGACCAGATCCACGATCACGTCCGAAAGCCCCAAAATCGGCGCAAGCTCGATCGAGCCGTTCAGATGGATGATATCAATGTCTCTGCCCTGCTTGGCATAGTACGTTCCGGCGATATGCGGGAACTTGGTCGCCACCTTCAGGGTACGGTCCCCGCTGTCGTAAAAATCGCTTGCCCCCGCGACCGCCATGCGGCAGACGCCGGTATGCAGATCCAGCAATTCGTACACCTGCGGCTCGTATTCCAGCAGAATGTCCTTTCCCACCACGCCGAGATCCGCCGCTCCGCGCTCCACATATATGGAAACGTCGGACGGCTTCACCCAGAAGTAGCGCACCTGCTTTTCCTCGTTTTCAAAGATCAGCTTACGGTTCTGCTCCCGGATCGAGGGGCATTCGTAGCCCGCCGCTTCAAACATCGCGTAAACCTTTTCTCCCAGTCTTCCTTTCGGAAGCGCAATATTCAGCATCTTACCATCAACCCTTCCTTCCGCACGGCGTCCGAAACCGTTTATTTTTCGGATTTCACCGTCAGCAGCTCCCGATACCGCAGCTTCGGCGGGATCGCCTTTTGCACGCTGACGCTCTTGCCGCAGGCAAGCAGTCCCTCGACGTGCGCCGCGATCGACTGCGGGTCCGTACCCGCCGTATACAGAAGCAGCACGTCCACGTCATAGGTCTCCCCGCGGTCCTGCAATTCCTCCAGCAGATCCAGATACAGCGCAAAGCCGATGGCTCCCGCCCGTCTGCCCAGACGGTGCACCAGCGTATCGTACTGCCCGCCGCAAAGCACGCTTTCGCTGACGCCGTTCAGATAGCCCTTGAACACGATCCCGTTATAATAGGTCATGTCATTGACCAGCGAACCGTCAAACAGGATACGGTCGGCATACGCCGTCGAACGCAGCAATGCCGACAGGGACGCAAGTCCCTGATACGCCCGCTTTTCCTCCTCGGTGGTGCAAAGACGGGAAAGCTGTGCCAGAACGGAGGTCTGCTCCCCGTGCAGTCCGGCAAGCGTGCACAGCTTTTCGCTCAGCTCCCGATCCGCGCCGCTTTGCATACACAGCGCGGAAAGGTCATGCAGATTCTTCCCCGCCATGCAGCGGATCGCTTCCCGACGGAACTCCTCTCCCAAGCCGATCTCCTCTAAGACCGCTTTCACGATCCCGAGATGCGAAACCTCCAAAAAGAAGCAGTCCGAAATCAGCGAAAGGCTCTGCGCGGCAAGCGAAACGACCTCGTACAGATCGTAATCGTCCAATTGACCGATGCATTCCAGTCCGGTCTGCAGAATTTCCTTATATTGATTCGTGCGCGGGGAAACGCGGTACACGTTTTCGTTGTAGCAGACCTTTTGCTTACAGCCCTTTTGGTCCTTCCCGCTCTTGACGATGGACAGCGTCACGTCCGGCTTCAGCGCCAGCAGTTTTCCGCCCGTATCGGTAAAGGTGATCACGCGGTCGCTCACCAGAAAATCCTTGTGGCGGGCATAAAAATCATATTCCTCGAACTTGCTCATCTTGAACGGCAGATATCCGTACCGTTTGTACAGCGAACGCAGATCGAAAACGGCCTTTTCCTCCCGCTTCAGCAATTGTTCATCCATTTGCGTTTTTCTCCTTTTCCTCGCTTTGGCTTGTACGTTCCAACGCGATGCGGTAGCCGCCCGAACCGTATTCCAGACACTTGCTGACACGGCTGATGGTCGCGGCGCTGACGCCGGTCGCTTCCCCGATCTCGTGATAGCTTGCTCCCGCCGCGAGCAGCTTTGCGATCTTCCAACGCTGTGCGATCTCTAAGATCTCCTTGATGGTGCAGACGTCCTCAAAGAAAAGATAACACTCCTCCGCCGATCGCAGAGCCTGAATCGCGCGGAACAGCTCGTCCGTATCCGCCGTATGCCAACTATTCGCAGCCATGGTGATCACCAATCCTTCTTCATCGCTTTAGCAGAGTAGTGTGATAGTGTATTGCATTATAGCAGACAAAC
>CAYPYA010000245.1:0-6776 GCA_964414775.1 uncultured Ruminococcus sp.
CTTGGGCGCGAACCTGTTCAACATCGCCATGGTCCTGGAGAAAAAGAACGTCTACTTCGTTCCGTTCGGGCAGGACGACGCGGAGAAAAAGCCCACCTCTCTGATCTGCGATTTCAAGCGGTTGCCCGCCACTTTGGACGCCGCGATGAACGGCAAACAGCTTCAGCCCGTCCTGCTGGACTTAAAAAGCGCAAAACAAAACGGCTCGGTCAACGAGCCGTTCCGTTTGTAAAAAGCGTCAAATGCGATCGCGTGCGCGATCACATGCAATGGTAAATGACATCCAAGATCCTATGCAGCTCGGATTCCTTGTTGTCCCGACGCCAGGACGCCGCGTAACGCTGGCACCAGCTGTCAAGGAAGCCGTCCGGGATGCGCTTTCTGCCGCCGTACTTCTTCGCCGCCGACATACAAAGGATATATTCGCCCTCGGCGGCGATCGTCAGATCGCGGATGATATCGTTCTGCACCGGCAGCTTGCGGAAGCCGTCGGCGATCTTCAGAGCCTTGGAAGCGGCATTTGCCAGCTCCGTCGGATTCTGGCTGCCGCCCATCCAGGTTTCCGTACCGTACTGCAGATGGCAGAACTTGCCCCAGCTCATGATATCGCTGAGCGCGCCGAGCTCACGCAGCAGAGCCACCGCCTTGCCCGTCGGATCGTCATAGACCATTGCCGAAACGCGGCGGTCAAACGACGCAGAGGGGACTTCCTCGTTTTGGTTCCAAGACAGCGCGGCGGCAAGCACCAAGCCGTACAGCGAAGCGGTCAGCGGAGACACATGACCGTAATCTCCCCACGCGGTGTTCAGCGAGCCGAGCGCATGGTTCTCATGACCGGAGCGGATCATTTTGATGATGTTCTGCTCCGCACAGCCGACGACCTCGCTCACGAAATTCCAGCAGGACGTTCCGGGGCAAAGGATCTGCCGATAACCCGCCTCGCGGAATTTGACCGCGTTTTGCAGGTTCGGGTTGGGAGCATAGCTCCAGTTGAGCATGATCACGTCCTTCGGGAAGCTGCCCAGAATTTCGGGGTGGTTCAGAATGATATCTCCCCACATCATGACCGTTTTCCCGCGTTTTTGCAGATGCTCGATGAGCTTGCCGGTGAAGGAAAGATACAGCTTTCCGGTGTCCTTCCCCTGATTTCTGCCCTTTCCGAGGTCAAACGTCTCGTCACAGCAGATGTTGAAGTACCGGCTGCGGAACAGCGGAATGTACTGATCGATCATGCCTGTGATGAGCTTGATGCTTTCGGGATTGGACGCGTCGATGGTGTGGTGCAGCATGGAGTTATGCCACGGCATTTTATGCGGCTCGTATTTGTCCAGCTCGCAGTATTTGTGCCACTTCGGGCTGTCCAGCAGGCGGAACAGATGACCGAACGTGGACAGCGACGGCACAAAGTCGATGAAGTTATCATAGCAGTAGTCGTCCAATTCCATGATCTCCGCCGCCGTCAGCGCATTGTCCTTATGCGTGATGCCGACATATTCCTCAAACAGGAACGTATGCTCGATATACAATTGGAACGCGTTTTCTTTATAGTACGCCAGCAGGTCGATCAATCTCTTGGTGGATTCCACCGTCGGAACGCGCCCGCGGGAAATGTCCTGATAGAAGCCGCGGCTCTGCATATCCGGCGCGTCGTCGATCTCCACGTTTGGGATCTCTCCCTGTCCGCCGCGGATCAACTGCCGCAGCGTCTGGATGCCGTAAAACGTTCCGGCAAGCGAATCGCCCTTGACGGTCACGCTCTTCCCGTCCGCGATCAATTGATAATGCTCCCCCTCGCCGTCTCCCGCGATGATGCGGACGGCGGCCTTTTGCGTCGGCTCGCCCAGCACCTTCGTCAGGGAGATCTCGGTACGCGTTTCCGCCGCCAGCTCGTCCGCCAGCTTCTTTGCCGCCTTGAACAGACGACTGTCGCAGGACTGCGAAAGCAGGACCTTCATGTTCTGCAAAGAGGTGCGGCCCGTTTTCCGGGTCAGATGTTTCGGGGTGGGAATCAAATTCGTCAGCATGGTTACAACCGATCCTTTCTGTTCTTAGAAAGAAAAATTTTTCTGTCTTAACTATCTTTTACCATATCCATGCCAAAATGTCAATGCCGAATCGCTCATTTTTGGGCAAAAAAGAAAAAAAGAATATTTTGTAAAATTTCTCTTGACAGAGTGTTTTCTATAAAATATAATAGGTAGCGTGCGGAATGTGGCGATGCTTGCGTATCGGCGCTTTTCGTGCGAATAATGCTCAATTCTGCGGTTTTTCCGCAAAAAAACAGAAAGGAAACAGAGCATGAACATCTCATTCGTACTCGGTCTTGTCATCATCGCTGCATTGGCAGGACTGGCGTACGCCGCGATCAACTTCTTCTCCGTCAAGAAACTCGACGAGGGCACGGACAGAATGAAGACGATCGCCGGCGAAATCCGTCTCGGCGCGAACACGTTCATCAACTATGAATACCGTGTCGTCGCCATCGTTGCGCTGATCATCATTGTGATTCTGGCATTGCTGATCTCGTGGTCCTCTGCGGTTTCGTTCCTCATCGGCGCGCTGATGTCCGCCTCCGCGGGCTTCATCGGCATGAAGATCGCAACCTACGCCAATGTGCGCGTGACCAACAAAGCGCGTACCACCAAATCCCTTTCCGAAACGCTGAAGGTCGCGTTCAAGGGCGGCTCCGTCATGGGTCTTTGCGTTGCCGGATGTGCGCTGTTGGGCGTGTTCCTGGTCTTCCTGATCTTCGGCATCGGCTTCAAGCAGATCGCCGCAGCCTGCAAAGAGGGGGATGCGCTCGGTCATTCGCTGGACAGCATCGTCGGTCTGTTCGTTGAAAACTTCAAGCTCGGCGACAGCTTCTCCATGACGATCTCCTCCTACGCGCTGGGCTGCTCCATCATCGCTCTGTTCAACCGTATGGGCGGCGGTATCTACACCAAGGCCGCGGACATGGGTGCCGATCTGGTCGGTAAGACCGAAGCGCATCTGCCCGAGGACGACCCCCGCAACCCCGCGACCATCGCGGATAACGTCGGCGATAACGTCGGTGACGTTGCCGGTCTGGGCTCTGACCTGCTGGAAAGCTACGTCGGCGCCATGCTGTCCGGCGTGATCATGGCGATCGAGCTGTTCAGCAAACTTCTGATCCACGATCCGGTTCTGCTCAAAGCGTTGATCTGCTTCCCGCTTGCTCTGTCGGGCGTGGGACTGATCGGCTGCGTTCTGGGCATCCTTTCCCTGTTCATCCGCAAGAAGCTTTCCGACAACCCGCACAAAGAGCTGAACGCGGCGACCTGGATCTCCGCCGGACTGACGCTGATTGGCGGCTTCGTGATCTCTTTGTTCCTGTTTAAGGATATTCCCGATCTCAAGACCGAGATCGGCTTCAAGCTCGGCTGGGTCTCCCCGATGCTGGGCGCGGCGCTCGGCATCATCGCCGGCATCGTGATCGGCAAGCTGGCGGAATACTACACCAGTGCGGACTACAAGCCCACGCAGGAAATCGCGGCAGCTTCCAAGGAAGGTCCCGCGCTGACCGTCACGCAGGGTCTTGCCGTCGGTATGATCTCCTGCATGTACCCCTGCATCGTGCTGGGTCTGTCCATCTTCTTCTCCTTCCTGATCGCAGGTCCTTACGGCGTTGCGGCGGCGGCGATCGGTATGCTGTCCTTCGTCGCGGCGACCGTCTCCGTCGATACCTACGGTCCGATCTCGGACAACGCCGGCGGTATTGCGGAAATGTCCTACCTGGAGGATGAGGTGCGTGAGATCACCGATACGCTGGACTCCGTCGGCAACACCACCGCCGCGATCGGCAAGGGCTTTGCCATCGGTTCTGCGGCAATGGCGGTTCTGTGCATGATGACCTCTTACATGTTCTCGTTCAACCCGGTCGATCCCTCATTGACGATCGACCAGATGTTCACCGCAGTTTCTCTGAACGTCATCAACCCGCTCGGTCTGACCGGCGCGATCTTCGGCGCGGCTCTGCCGTTCCTGTTCTCCGGCCTGCTGATCAAGGCGGTCGCGAAGGCGGCGGAACGCATGGTCGTGGAGGTGCGCCGTCAGTTCAAGGAGATTCCCGGTCTGCTGGAGGGCAACGCGCTTCCGGATACCAAGACCTGCATCGGTATCTCCACGCAGGGTGCGATTAAGGAAATGAAGCTCCCGGCGATCCTTGCCATCGCGTTCCCGATCGTCTGCGGATTTGTCTTCGGTGCGGAATTCGTCGGCGGTATCCTGGTCGGCGCGACTCTGTCCGCGATCATGCTTGCCATCTTCACCGGAAACGCGGGCGGCGCATGGGATAACGGAAAGAAGTACATCGAGACCGGTGCGCTCGGCGAGGGCAACGGAAAAGGCTCTTCCGCGCATGACGCGGGCGTTGTGGGCGACACGGTCGGCGACCCGCTGAAGGACACCGTCGGTCCCTGCTTGGACATTCTTATCAAGATCATGTCCACGCTGTCTCTGGTCATGGGCTCCGCGTTCGCAAGCTACAACCTTTACGGTCTGATCAAGTAAGCAGTACCTATTAAGGAAATTAAGGAAAAAGCGGGTGGAGAACTTTTGCAAAAGCTCTCCACCCTTCCATTTGCTCAAAACTTTAAGGCAATACCGCACGATTCTGATGGTACAATTGCGCCGTCAGAATTGTACGGTGTTGCCTTACTTACATTATGTAAGCATTCGTTGTACAAGTGAAATATTCGCCTTACGGCGAATGTGAAATCATGTGCTACGCACATTGTGAAATATTACTCCTTTGAGTCGTAATGTGAAATGAAATAAATCCCTCACGCGCCGCAGCGCATTTCACACGCGAAGCGTATTTCACGCACGAAGTGCATTTCACAAATCCCGTCAGGGATTTATTTCATTGAAAAAAGCACGCTTACGCGTGCTTTTTTCTGGCAGGGGTAGATGGAATCGAACCATCGTATAAAGGAGTCAAAGTCCTTTGCCTTACCGCTTGGCGACACCCCTACGTCAAATGCTGCAAACCCGATTGCAGCCCGACGCGTTACAGTATACCCTGTTTCAAGCGGTTTGTCAAGCGGTTCATCGGAAAAACCGAACATAATTTTTCTTTTTTTCTTTTCCGTCAGCCGTCCAGCGACTTTCTCAGCTTTTCCAGTATTTTCTTCTCGGTACGGCTGACCTTGACCTGCGTCATGCCGAGCAGTTCCCCCGCTTTTTGCTGGGAACAGCCGCGATAGAAGCGAAGCAGGATCAACTGCTTTTCCTGCTTGGGCAGGTCGGAGATCGCCTGCCGCAGCGATTCCCGTTCGCAAAGCTCGTCGATGTGATCCGTTCCGATCAGATCCTCCAAGGCGCGCTCCCCGACCGGCTCGGAAAAGGACAGAACGGCATTGCCCGCTTCCAGTCCCTCGACCGTTTCCTCAACGGTACAATCGCAAAAGGCGGCAAGCTCCGTCACGGTCGGTTCGCGTCCGTTCTCGGAGGTGAATTCCTCGCGGCGGCGCAGAAGGTACGCCCCCTTTTGCCGCAGCTCGCGGCTGACCTTGATCATACCGTCGTCCCGCAGGAAGCGTTTGATCTCCCCGATGATCAGCGGAACGGCATAGGTGGAAAACGCCGTTCCCATCGACGTATCGAAATGGCGAATGGCTTTGAGCATACCGATGGCACCGAGCTGGCACAGGTCGTCAAACTCCGCGCCGCGCCCCAGAAAACGCGCCGCAACGGATTTCACCAATCCCATATTTTCGCGGATCAATGCTTCCTCCGCTTCAGCGTCTCCCGCCTTTGCCCGATCGATCAGCTCCGGTGAATTGATCATCGCAGAAATTGCTTTTCCAGAACGACGGTCGTGCCTTTCCCCGAACGGGAGCGCACCCGCATACGGTCTGTAAAGCTCTCCATCACGGTAAAGCCCATGCCGCTGCGCTCACCCTCGGCGTCGGTCGTATACAGCGGCGTTCGCGCAAGCGCCACGTCGTCGATCCCCTTCCCCTTGTCCTTAACGGTGATGCGCAGCACCCCGCCCGCGGTATACAGAGCGCTCATGTAGATCAGACAAGTTTCCTTGTCTGCGCAGTCACGGTACGCGTGTACGATACAGTTCGTGACCGCTTCGCTGACTGCCGTTTTCAGCTCCGACAGCACGCTGACCGGTGGGTCCAGCTGTGCGATGAAGGCAGAAATGACCATTCTCGCAAACCCCTCGTTCACACTGCGTGCCGGAAAAACACATTTCATACGGTTCTGAACCGTTTCAGCTCGCCTTGCCATTTTCCTCGCTCCTTTCAATACGCAACAGCTTGTCCATTCCCGCAATATGCAGGATCTTCATTACCGCGTCCGACGGGGCTTCCACGATCAACGCGGTGTCCTGCGAGGCACACTTCCGCATACGTCCCATAACAAGTCCCAGCCCCGAAGAATCGCAGAAGGTCACGCCGGACAGATTGAAGTAGAAAACGCCCGGCTGTTCGGTTTCCAGCACACGGTCGATCCGTGTACGCACCTCTGCGGCGTTGTGGTGGTCGATCTCGCCCAGCAAACGGATGCGCAGCTTGTCCCCGTTTTTTTCAGTCGTAAAACGCATAGCCATCATCATTCCTTTCTTTCGCGAACACGGAAGTTTTTTGACTTGAGGGCATTCCGACATCAAGTCAAAAAACTTCCGGTCTGAAAATTTATTTTTCAGACCTCGTTCCTTTCTTTTGAGAACCCATCACAGTATAGCGCTTTCCGTATGCCGATTCTGTCAAAGCGCGTCGGAAACAAAAAAATTTTTCAATCAA
>CAYPYA010000246.1:0-5082 GCA_964414775.1 uncultured Ruminococcus sp.
CAGCTGCCTTTTATTCCTAAGTACACGACTACTTCACCGTGTACCCGCTGACGATCTTATCGCGTAAGATCCGCCGCTCGTCCAGATAGCGGTTATATTCCTTCAGCGCCTGCGTCAGCTCCGCGTCATGCAGATCACCGCAAAGGCGTGTCAGCGCCAGCACCACGCGGGACAAGCGTTCCTCACCCTCCTGCCGCTTCAATTCCATGGCGATGCGCTCGGCGTGCTTCTTTTCCGCATCCCTGCGCACCTGCTTGAGCATCACGGCAAGCACCGTGCCCACCGTGCCGCCCAGCAATCCGGCGGACGTCAGCAGCGCCGTAAGCAGTTCGTACAGATCCGCCATATTCATATGCGCTCGTACATGCAAAAGAAGAGCAGCTCGTACAGCCCGCGAAGCCGACGGCAGCACATCGGCTGTTTGCGTTGCTTTAGCTTCAGATCCTTACGTTTCATCTCCGTCCTCCCCCTTTTCCGTAAACTGCTTGTACAGGTTCTTGGCATACACGCTGCACGCCGCGCCCAAAATCCCCTGTGTGACGGACGCGAACAGCAAATTCTGCCATCCGCCGCACGCGTCGCTCCCCTGTCCCCAGAACCAAAGAAAGGAAAGCGCACAGCCCGCCGCGCAAAGCAAGACGGGGATCCATTTGTCGTTCAGCGGACATTTCTTCAGGAAAACGCCCAGCAAATACAGCACCGGCGCCAAAACCAACAGCTCCGGCTGTATATACGTTGTCCATTCCATATTCGTCATCATGATAACCATGCCCTTTCGTATAACATGTTTGAAACATTTATCTTTCAAACTTACCATGCCCTTTCATGTAACACGTTTGAAAGATTTATGTTTCAAACTTCTTTACGGGAGATCGGAACCGAGCCGATACTTCTTTCCGTCTTCCTGCTTGTTCTTTTCCTCCACCTGCCGATAGAAATCGCTAAGCCCGTCCGACAAGCCCAACACCGTTACCGCCGCTTCGAACTGCTCGCTGCTTTCGCTGTTGGCATACAGATACGCAAACTCTTCAAAGAGCGCCGCTTTCTCCGCAAGAAGCGCCCCCTCCTCTTTGCCCACCCCGGCATAGCTGTAGACGTTCAGGTACCGTCGGTAACATATCTCATACAGCTCGGCGGCCTTCTTGCGCAGCCTTTCCGTTTGGCTGTCCATGCGTTGTACATACTCCGGACTGTAGCCGAGCGATTGCAGGTTCAGCATCAGCTGCCGCTCGTACTCCTCGCTCAGCCGATAGCTTTTCTTCATTTCCTTGAGCATTGCCGCCAGACGGCGCTGCTGTTCGTAGCCGTATATCTTCCCGTTCTTGCCCGCCGCCTGGACAAACTGTTTCGCAAGGTCACGTGCGGACACCTCGGGATCGGTATATTTCGTAAGGCTCGCGTTTCTCTTTTCCAGATACCTGCGTGCGCTCTTCCAAAACGCATAGAGAATGGGATCCTTTTCTTTCGACGGCTCATGCTCCGAAAGCCATTTCTCCAGATTCGAACCGTTCTGCGCCACGCCTTGCGTTGCGCCCTGCGTCGCGCTCTGCGTTTTGTCCCCCGCATGACCGTTTGACGCCGCAGACTGCGATGCGCTCTGCGCCAAAGCGTTATCCCGCGCGGCGATGCCGCTTGCCAGATCGGCGTGCAGGGATGCGAGCTTTTCCGCCCCGTCTTTTTTCTGATCTGCATACTTCAGATCGAGATCGGTCAATTTTGCATTCCGTTCGCGTTCCAATGCCGCGTCCGCCTCCCGCTGATCGCTCTCGATCTCGTCGATCTGATTGCGCAGCGCAAGCGTCAGGTCCAAACGCGTCTGCGCGTTCTCCCCCGAAAAAGCAAGTCCGCGGGACGCAAGCGTTCGGTCGATGTTGCGCTCCGTGCGAAGCATATCCACCGCCGCCTGATTGGTCTTTCTGTCCGCTTCTTCCGCCAGCTTTTGCTTCTGACCGTCGTATGCGTCGGACGCGTTTTTCCTTGCCTGCTCGTACAGCTTCTCGATCTCCCGCTGCTGTGCGGAATACTGTTCCAGCGCCGCTTGCGCCGCGGCGATCTGTTTTTTATAATCCTTTTCTGCCATACTGTCCTTTCTGTCCTGCAAGCATCTGCCACTCGCTGATCTCGCAGAACGCATCGTCACATTCCGTCAGGCGGAACTTGATCAGCGCGCTCCCGAACACGGGAACGCGGAAGCTTCCGCTCACCGTTGCTTGCTCCCCGACGGGCAGACGAAGCTCCGTTTTGCCCGTTTTGCCGTCGTAGGAGATGTTCCATTCCGGCGCACCTGACACGCGTGCCGTATAAAACATACGGTGTACGCGCCCCTTCCTTCCGCCGCTCATCGTATACACATACGGCGTTTCCCAGTATGCGTTCACCCGGACTCCGTCGTCGCTTGCGGCCGTTTCATCCAGACACAAAATACACGCCCCGCGCGAAACGTACAGCTTTCCGTCGTACTCGACCATACAGTCCGCCGCGAAATTGTCATACGCGTACCATGCGCCGATGCGGTAATTGTAGATCAGCGCCGTTTCGCCGCAAATGCAGAACAGCTCGCCGGTCGCGCGCAGGTTGAAAAGCCGCATCCCGTCCGTCGTATCCCGCTTCAGAAACGCGGAAAGCGTTCCCGCGACCGCGTGGGAAAAGCAGACCGCGTTCTTTTCGTTCTCGACCGCGGTGGACGTCCAGCGGTTCAGCCCGTCCGCGCAGAGCGTCACCGGCTCGTTGTTCACGATACAGCCCGCGTTCTTCAGAAGACTGCCCTTTTCCCCGTTGAGGTTGTACACGGGGAAGGACGCGTACACGTTTCCGAACGTGTCCCTTTGCAGCTCGCAATAGGAATAGTACGCACGGTCCTTGGTGAAGATCAGCTGGCGGTCATACTGGGAAATGATGTCCGTGATCTCGCTGTCTCCGATGACGGTATAGTTGTTTTCGGGGAAATATTCCGCCGACGGCTGTCCGTCCGCCAGCTCCGAATGGAAGCGGTAGCCGGGATAGGACGGGTTTCCCCATAAAAAAACATGTCCGTCCGTATCGCCGCCGAACAGCATCACACCGGGCGAGCCCAGCACCGCGCGGGACCGGTCGTACCCTACGTCATACTGCACCAACAGGTTATTGACCCCCTTGGCGGGCGCCTGCGTAAAGGTCAGCGTACCCGCCTGCAGATCCACCCGGTATCCGCTCGGGCTCAGGGTATCACCGTCCATCCATACAAAATCCACGGAGGTAATGTTTTTCTCCGGCAGCTGATACAACACGCTCGTCCCGTCACAGGAATACTTGACCTTGCGGTGGGAGGAAAGCATATTGATATCCTCAAACGAATTTCCCGATCCGTCCGGCGCACAGCCGATGGCGACCGTCGGCACGTATCCGTTTACGTATGTGATCAGTTCTCCGTCAAACCGATAGTAGTGCTTCTCATTCTTGATGTACACATACCGTTGAAACTCGAACATCACGCTTTTGTCCGTGCCGACGTAGCCGTAACACGTGAATTCGTCCTCCCCGCCTGCTCTTCCGTACAGCTCCCCGCCTGCAATGTACATCAGATACCGCTTCCCACCAAGGTATCCGCTCCACATTCCCGTGATGCTCCCGCTTGCGCGGATCGCGGTCGTCAGCCCGTACCGCTTGCGCAGCGTGCGGTTTTCCGTAATTTGAAAGTTGCGCATATCGACGGCATACGTCAGATCCTCCGAAAAGGCCCGACGTTCGTCCAGACCGCCGAACGCACGCACCTGAGACGTGCGCTTCATCCGTAAACCTCCACGATGCCGTGCCTGCGGGAAGCGCCGTCACGCAGCAGCGATGCTTTGACCTCCTGCGCGTGCGACTGCAATACCGCGTACAGCTCCGCGTCCTCCTGCGCGATCAGAAGCGCCGCCAGCGCATACGGGATCAGCCCCGTTCCGATCGCATCGCAGACATCCAGCGTTTCCTCCAGACTGTATATCTCCTGTATCGGGCTTTTGCGTCCGACCAGCCGCTCGTTCAACGGATGCAGCTCGCTCAGCAGTAGGTTCAAAAGCCCCGTCGCACGGCTTTTCAGGTCGCCGGTATCCTCCGAACAGGCGTCGTTTTCCCCACGCAGCGCGCAAAGATCCATCGCGCGTTCAAATGCGTCTTTTCCGGTCATCTGTTTTCATCACTCCTTTTTTCTGTGCGGTCATGCCGCAGGGGGAGATCCCCCCGCGGCTTTTGCCCGCCTTCCGTCAATGATTGGTCACAAAACGTCTTTTCAGCACCGCGACACGCAGGGTCGACGAATCGGTAAGGCCGCTGACGCGAAAATGCGCCATGCCGTCGCTCTGCATCACCTCGCCGCCGGAAAGGCTGATGTATTTACAGCTTCTCGGCGGAATGACGTAGGACTTTGCTCTGCTCTTCGTCGGATAACCGCCCGCCTCCAGATCCAAGGAAACGTTTGCCGCGGAATCGGACGCGTCCACGATCAGCTGCACCTCTTCCTTGCAGTCGGTCATGTCCACCGTGTAATCCGTATTGGCGGCGCTGCCGGTCAACGGGTTGAATACGAAGTCCTCCAGCTTGAAATTCTCGCAAACGAGTGTGTCATTCAGTTTCGCCATGTTTTTTCTCCTTTTTTATCAAATGTCAGCCGATCGTAAAAGTCGGCAAATTACAATTATAATGAAATCCGTTTTTTCGGCGGCTTTGCCGGCGAAAAAACACCTTTTAGACGAGCTATGCGAGTCCGCGCGCCGAGGGGAGCTGTCAAAATCTCTGATTTTGGCAGGCGGCGATCAGCGCGCGTATACCCGCCGCGCGGCTTTCCGATTGTAAAACGCAGTTTTACAATCGGCTAAATCCAATGTTTATTCGTTCGTCCCGTCGGTAACGGCACAGCAGACCAGCTCGCTCGGTCTGATGACCTTTGCCCCGAACACCAAGCGGCCTCTGACCGCCTTGTCGAACGAGCCCTCCATGCGGTCGATGACCTGCGTTTCCAGGACCTGCTCCGCATACGCGATAGCGGAGTACGAGCCCGCAAGCATCATCGTCTTGCCGTCCTTGACCGCGAGCTGATTGGAAACGTAAACGTCGCAGCCCAGC
>CAYPYA010000247.1:0-9115 GCA_964414775.1 uncultured Ruminococcus sp.
ATCCCGTCCATTGCGGCGGTGGATGAGACCAACATCGAAACCGTTTCCCGCGTGATGACCGCCATTCCGAAGATCGCTTCCGCCTTGGGGCTTTCGGAAAACGGCTACCGCGTGATCACCAACTGCGGAGAGGACGCGGGACAGACCGTCAAGCACTTGCATTTCCATATCCTCGGCGGCAGGAAGCTGCCGATCACCCTTGCGTAAAAGCAGGGACAGAACCGATGCTGAAGAACCGTTTTCTTTCCGTTTTCACACTGGCGTTTGCGGCGGGGATCGCCGTTTGTCTGCTCGCGGGAACGGGGAGCGAAACGGTTTCTTTTTCAGTGTGCGCGGGACTTGCCGTCACGGTATGCGTTTGCTGTGCGCTGCTGTACCGTAAGCGCAAGGACCTGCGGCAAAGGATGATCTATCCGCTGTTGATCGTGATCGGGCTTTGCATGGGTTCGGGTTGGCTCTTGGTGCGCTCGTCGGTCTATGATCGGGCGAATGCTTTCGTCGGACGGCAGGATCTTGTTTACGGCGTGGTGACCGAAAGCGGTTCTTCCGCGGACAGCTCCTATTTCGATCTGCGCGTGGAACGAAGCAAGGCGGCGCTTCCGAGCGGGACGCACGTGCGCGTCTACCCGTCGGCAAAACGGTTTTTGCAGATCGGGGAACAGACGGAGGTCGCTTTGACCTATCGGGACACGGCGGACAATCGGGAGCGAGGCTACGGCCTGAAGCTGATCGCCGAAGGGACCGTTCGGTCCGTACAGCCCGGAAAAGGCGTGGTCTATTCGGTGCGCCGCGCCGTGCTGAACGCCTGTGCCGACCTATACGGACCGTATGGGGTCGAGGGTCTTGCACAGGCGCTGACCGTGCGGGAACGCTCCTTGCTTTCCAAATCGGTGGCGGGCGCTTATCAAAACGCGGGGCTGTCGCACGTGCTTGCCATCAGCGGGCTGCATCTGACCATATTGACGCTTTCGCTCGGCAGACTGCTTGCCAAATGTCGGGTGCGAAAACAGGTGCGGGACGGCATCTCCATTGCGTTTTTGCTGTTTTATTGCTTTTTGACCGGCTTTTCGCCCTCCGTCACCCGTGCTTTCGTCATGCTGACGTTCGTATTACTCGGCGGAATGACCCTGCATCGGGTGGATTCGCTGACGACCTTGTTCTTTGCATTGCTGTTGCTGCTTCTTGCCGATCCGTACGCATTGCTGTCGGTCGGCTTGCAGCTGTCGTTTCTGTCCTGCCTCGGTATTTTGCTGCTGCAGCCGGAGTTTGGCATGCTGCGTGTGCGCATCGTCGGCGGGCTGCATGCCAAGCACCGTGCGCTCCGTTCGTTTCTTTACGAACGGCTTTCGGGCTTGTCGGTCTCCTGCTGTGCGATCCTGTTTACCTTTCCCGTTACGGTGTTCAGCTTCGGAACGGTCTCCTGGATCGCCCCGCTTTGCAATCTGCTTTTGCTCCCCTTGTTCTCTCCGCTGCTGTGCTTGCTGTTTCTGTCCGTTTTGCTGTATCTGATCTTCCCGCCGCTTGCGCACGCGGTCGCCTGCATTCCGGGATATGCGTTTCGGCTGCTGCATAGCGCGTTGATGTTTTTGGAACAACGCGGGATCGGGAGCGTGCAGGCTCCGTTGTCTGCCATGTGGGTCCCGCTTCTTTGCGCCTTGGGGGTCATTGTCTGCTCCTTGCTGTTCAAAAAGAACCGTTTTCGGCTGATCCTGTCGTTTTTTGCCGCTTTTGCGGGAAGCCTAACGGTGTCCATCCTTCTTTTGTGATAAAAAAATGCGGAAAAAGCGCCGTAAGGCATTGGCAAAACCGAAAAGATATGGTAAAATAAATTGCGGAAGTATAATACACAAAGATGGAGGAACGCAAGACATGGGCGATTGGGGAAAGAAAAAGCCGTCCGCTCTGGACGAGCTGAAAAAGCGCGTGAAGGAAAATCGCCTGTCCGGCGTTTACCTGTTTTGGGGCGAGGAAGAATACACAAAGGATTTCTATGCGTCAAAGCTTCGCAAGCTGGCGACGGACGCGCCCGTTCCCGAATTCAACTACCTGCTGTTTGACGCGGAAACATATACGGCGGGCGACTTTGAGGAAGCGACGTTTGCCCTGCCCTACCTTTGGGAGCATCGGGTCATCGAGATACGCAACCTGTCTCCGAACATGCTGTCTGCCGAGGAGGGAGAGCGGTATGCGCGTGTGTTCGCCTCCGTTCCCGATTATCTGACGGTGCTGATCCTGCTTCGTTCCGACGCGTACGCGGGCGGGAAAGGGGACAAAGCACAGGAGAAAAAGAACGGATTCCGCGCCTTTCTGACCGCCGTCGAGGAGAACGGGCTGTCCGTGGAGTTCGAACCCGAAAAAGGGGAAAAGCTCTGTTCCTGGGTGGCAAAGCATTTCGCCGCCCGCCATGTTCCAATATCTCAAAGCCTGCCGTCTTCCCTGATCGCGTATTGCGGGACGGATATGTATACCCTGCAAGGGGAGATCGGAAAGCTGTGCGACGCATACGAGGGTACGCCCTTGACCGAACGGGAGATGCGCGCCTACTGCTGTCCGAACGAAAGCTATGTGTTCTTTGACGTCGCATCCTGCATGACAAGAAACGATCTTGCCGGAGCGCGCCGCATCCTTTCGGGGCTGCGTATGACGCCGGATGCGGTCATGATGGCGGTCGGCTATCTCGCTTCCCATTATCAGCTGCTTTCTCTGGTGAAGGCGGGGCTTGACAGCGGAAAGAGCGTCAGCCGGATCTCATCCGAGCAGAAACAGCCGACCTGGAAGGTACAGAAAGCGGCTTCGGCGGTGGTAAACACGGATGTGCCCCGCTTGCGCAACGCGGTGCGGGAGATCGCCGCCGCGGACGCTCGCCTCAAAGGGACGCGCGCCGACCCGAAGGCGGTTCTGGAGCTGCTTCTCTATCGGATCTGCACCTATGGAAGCTAAGCTGAGACTGCGCTGCCCCATCGTGGTGGAGGGCAAGTATGACAAGATCCGGCTTTCCTCCTTTGTTGAAACGCCGATCTTCGTACTGAACGGGTTTTCCGTGTTCAACGATCGGGAGAAGCTGGCATTGCTGAAACGCGCCTGTGCGGAAACGGGACTGATCCTGTTTACGGACAGCGACCGCGCCGGAACGTTTTTGCGTTCCAAGCTCAAGGGCATGCTTGCCTGCGGAACGGTTTATCAGGTGTACGCCCCCTGCGTCAAGGGAAAGGAAAAGCGCAAAGCAGCCCCGTCCGCGGACGGACTGCTGGGCGTTGAGGGCTTGGACGCCCAAACGCTGTACCCGTTGCTTGCGCCGTTTGCGGCGGATGCCGGGCAGCAGGCGGCGGGAGCGGGTATCACCCGCGCGATGTGGTACGCGGACGGATTTTCCGGCGGGGAGCATTCCCGCGAGCGGAGAGAAAGGCTGGCAAAGGCATTGCAATTGCCGCCGACGCTGTCCTCCGGCGCATTGCTGGAGGCGATCAATCTGCTGGTCAGCGCGGAAACGTATGAGAGGGTCAAGAAACAGATATGAAAACGGTTGGGATCCATACGCTCGGCTGCCGTGTCAATCAGTATGAATCGGTCGCCATCGCGGAGGAATTGCAAAGACGCGGCTTTACCGTATCCAAAGCGGAGGAGGACTGCGATTACTATATCGTCAACACCTGCTCCGTCACCGCCGAAAGTCAGCGGCAGAGCCGTCAGACCGCGCGTCGGTTCGCTTCCCGCGGAAAGACCGCGGTGCTGGGGTGTGCGTCACAGCATCTGAAAGAGGAGTTTCTATCCATTCCGAACGTGTTTTATGTCGGCGGCTGTTCGGAGAAGCTTGCCGTGGTAAACGCCATGGAACGGGAGGAACAGACGGACGCGGTGCGGAATATGCAGCACGCTGTCTATGAGCCGATGGCACTATGCGGCGGAAGCGACCTGTTTTCCTCCTGCCGCGCGTTTGTGAAGATACAGGACGGGTGCAACGGAAGATGCAGCTATTGCGTCATTCCGTCCCTGCGCGGCCCGTCCCGCGTGCGCCCGATAGAGGAGATCTATGCGGAAGCGCTGCGGCTGACGAAAGCGGGGTATCATGAGATCGTGCTGACCGGCATTGAGGTGTCCGCGTATCCGATGCGTGAGCTGATCCTGCTGATCGACCGACTGCGGTCCTTGCGGGATACGGGGCTGTATCGGGTACGGTTCGGTTCGCTGTCTCCGCAAAGCCTGAAGGAACCGTTTCTGCATACCCTTGCTTCTTCGGAGAATGCGATGCCGCATCTGCATTTGTCCTTGCAGTCGGGCTCGGATCGCATTTTGGGTCTGATGCGTCGACCGTATACAAGAAAACAGGTGCTGGAGGCGGTCAAGCGGGCGTATGATGCTTTGCCGGGAGTTCGCCTGAGCGCGGATTTCATCACCGGATTCCCGACCGAAACGGAACAGGACTATCTGGAAACCGAATCGCTGGCGCGGGAAGCCAACCTCATGCACATACACGCGTTTCCCTATTCGGAACGCGGCGGAACGGTCGCGGCGGTCATGGAAGGCTCCGTTCCGAAAGAGGAACGGAAGGAACGCTGCCTGCGGCTGAACGCGCTGTCCGACGCGTTGAAACAGGAGCATCTGACGTCCCTGTACGGCAGGGAGGTCACGGTACTGGCGGAGAAATGCCGAAACGGGACCGTGACCGGGCATACCGAGGAATTCATTGAAGCGTCTTTTGCTTCCGAGCAGCCGACCGTCGGGGCGTTGTACCGTATGAAAGCGGTCGGACAGAAGAACGGGAAACTGCTTTGCGAACATGCAGAGCGCATTACATAATACAGATTGGACAGAAAGAAGGAATTTGATATGGTAGAGATGGAGCAACAAACGAACGATACGCCCAAATCCGAGGCGGCGATCGCGTTGGAAACGGCGTTTGCGCCGAACGGATGGGGGACCAAACTGCTTACGCCGATCGCAAGCGTCCGCATCGTTCCCGTATCCGTGGCGAACGCGTTCCGTTCCTTCGTGGGCAATGTCGCGGTCGGGGAAACGTTTACGATCAACGAACTGCTGACGGCGACGGAGCTGATCGCCAACCGTCGGGACGTTTCGGGCGCTCCGGAGGACGGCATTTATCTGCTGAGTGCGCCGATCGCGGATTTGCGGCTGCGCCTTTCGCTGCTGACAAGGTCCGTTCCGGGCATCTGCGCGTTGCTGCAGGCATGCGGCGGCGCGGAGCTGACCGTCCCGGACGGTATGACGGCAAACGCGTTTTTGAACACCCGTCTGTTTATTCTGCCGAAGCGGGACGGCGACCGTCTTATGAAGTCCGAGCTGGTCCCGCTGGTACAGGTCGGAACGGTGAGGCCGGGGATCTTGCGGCTGACGGATACTTCCGGACAAAGCGCGTTCCGCTCGGCGGAGGAAATACTGAAGCAAGAGCCGCTGGAGCTGACCGTTTCCGGTTCGGAGGAAGAAACCTTTCACGACGGCTTCCAAAGTGCGCTGGCGTATAGCTGCAGCAGCTTTTCGCAGGGCAGCTACTATGTCAATCTTGCTTCCGACCTGCCATATTCCGGTATGCTTGCGGGCGCTCTGGGAATGTTTGACGCGATGCTTTTCTACCGCCTGCGCCAGCCGCCGATGCGCTTTCTGGGCAACGGTAAGACCGCTTTGGTCGTGCCGCGCCCGTCCGTCGAAAGCGGGGACGTGCTGTATGCGTTCCGTCCGAAGTGCGATCAGAAAAACCGTCCGCTGATCGGAGAGATCAACAGACTGCGTATGCTTCTGGAAAACGGCGTACAGGAGGGGAAAATCAAAAGCGTCCTTCCGTTGAAGAAGAACGCGATGGATATGATGCGGCGTATTTGCGGGGAGGAGCTTGTTTACCTGCCCGATCAGCCGTTCCCGGAGATCAGATTCCCGGAGATGCCGTTTGCCGTGCTTGCCGTTCTGCGGTTCGGAGAACAGGCTCCGGGCACCAGGCTGGGGAGCTTTCAGTCTAAGTGATCCAGGATCTGACCGATGTGATCCAGCGTGATGTCGGGTGCATTCTCGTCCGTGATATCGGACGCTTTGGTTTCACCTGTCAGCACCAGAACCGACAGCAGCCCGTTGTTTTTCCCAAGGGCAATGTCGGTATACAGCCTGTCCCCGACGATGGCGGTCTTTTCAAACGGAACGCCGAACAGATGGGAGATCATCGCCGCCGTTTCGTGCTCCGGCTTGCCGAAATACTTCGGCTGTAATCCGGTACAGGCGGTCAACAGCGCGCAGATCGCGCCGCTGTCCGGCAGAACGCCGTGCTCGGTCGGGCAGACAAAATCCGGATGCGTGGAATAGAATTTCGCGCCGGAACGCAGCAGGTTGCAGGCAATATCCAGCTTTTCGTAGGTCAGGGACGTGTCAAAGGAGACGACGACGATATCCGCTTTTGTGATAGACTCGCGGCTCTGTCCGTTGAGCAATTGGATGCCTTCGGCACGGAACGCCTGCTCCAACGCCTGCGTGCCGACAAGATACACGCTTGCGTTCGGCTCGTGCAGCTTCAGATAGGCGGCGGTCACGTCGCCGGAGGTCACGATGTCCTTTCGTGTGGCGGCAAAGCCCATGCGGTTGAGCCGTTCTACGTAGATGTCAGGGTTGCGGGAAGCGTTGTTGGTGAAGAAGATCACCTGCTTTCCCTTTTCGCGTGCCTGTTTTACAAAGCGAAGCGCTTCGGGAAAGACCTGTTCCCCCAGATAGATCGTGCCGTCCATATCCAACACGAATAGTTCGGTTTGCCGTAACCGTTGGCGGTTTGCTTCCGATAGCATGATTGCGTTCCTCTTTTCCGAAATGTAGTTCAAACTGCGGTTTCTTTATTCTATCACAGTTGCTTGCATCTTGCAAGAAGTTTTTTCAAGAAAGGCGTTTGGGTCATGAAAAGCAAAAAGTATTATATCAGCGTTGATCTGGAAGGGGTCGCCTGCACCATCGGCAGTTACGGAAAGGGACTGGCGGAGGGTACGGCGGGCTACAGCTTTGCCGCCGCGCAGGGAACGCGGGAAGCCGCCGCCGCCGCGCAGGCGCTGCTGGACGGCGGTGCGCAGGAGGTCGTGGTGTGGGACTGCCATGGGAGCGGCTTCAATCTGGACTACCGTGCGTTCGATCCGCGCGTGCGCTTCGTTTTGGGCGCGGGCAGCAGGAAGCGGTTCCCGGGGCTGGATGAGAGCTTCGCGGGAGTGTTGTTTATCGGCTATCACGCGTACGACACGCCGGACGCGACGCTTTGCCATGTCTATTCCTCGTCCTACTGCTCCGGCTCGTGGATCAACGGTGAGCCCGTCGGGGAATTGCAGATCGACGCGGCGATCGCGGGAAAGAAAAACGTCCCCGTGCTGTTTGTTTCCTCGGACGATATCTGCGTTTCCCAGGCGAAAAGATCCTTTCCCGACGCGGTGACGGTCGAAACCAAACAGGCGTTGGCGTGGAATAGCTGTATCAGTAAGCATCCGGACGCGGTCTGCGAGGAGATCAGGGAACAGGTGCGCGCCGCAATGAACGCAAAAGGGACCGTTTACCGCATCCAAACGCCGTTTACCTATGAGGTGGCGTACAAGCGGATCGAGTATGCGCAGAGCTGCTCTTTGCGCAATCCCGACAACACGCCGTTTGCAAGAAAGGACGCCTATACCAGAGTCGGTACGCTCAACGATCCGGAACATATTTTTGAGTTTTAGAAATTTGGAAAGGGGAATCCGTTATGCAGACGAGGGAGAGGGAGACCCGACGCGAAAACCTGCGCCGCATCCGACGGGATCGGATACGCCCGCTTCGCGTGGTGGAGGTGCTGGATTGCAGCGCGGTGTTTGCAAAATGTCCGACGGAGATCAAGGAAGCCTCCGTCGTTTCCGACCGTGATACCGGGGAACTGTTTCTGACGGTCCTCTTTCGCTGTCTGTCCGTAAAATCGCCGGAATCGCTGGACATCTGCGTTTTGCTGTATGAGGAAAACGTCTGCGTCCCGTATGCGAGAATCCCGTTTCGGTACGGGAACGCCGAGGGGACGTTCGGAGAACGGATCTATAAGGGTGAAGTGCGTACAAGGAAGGAGTGCAAAGCGGAGCCGCTTCCGGTTTACGGAGAGGTGTTCGGGCAGGGAGTCTATCTGCCGCTTCCCGCTTCCTATTTCCACAGACTGCAGATCAAATTGCTTAATGTCGTTTACAAGGACGGAACGAAAGAGACGCTGGACCTGATCGCGAATACCGAAGCGCTGCGCTTTACAGAACTGGACGACACGCTGCAGATGACCTATTTCCGCATCAACTCGTTTGAAAGCGAGGAGTGCCGACACCCGATCCGCGTCCTGCCGACCGTGGGGGAGAATGCGTGGCTTTGCTGCTGCGGACAGAAGAATCCGGCAAAAGTACCGTGCTGTGAGCGTTGCGGCAGAGAAAAGGAATGGCAGATGGAGAACCTCACGCCGCAGCGATTGCAGGAGGAACAGCAGAAGCTGGAGGAAAGCAAAAACGTGCGGTTCCTGCATGATAAGAGCGCGTTCCCGCAGAATCAGTATCTGGAAACGGAGGAAGAACGAAAGAAAAAAGAAAAAGTCTTCCATGCGTTCCAGGAGAAGGAAAAACGCAGGCAGCTATATAGGGAAAAGCTGTGGATGCGCATACGAAGGATCAGGGGGATCGTGGGACTGATCTTGTTCTTTGCGATCCTAGCGTTCCTCATTTATTTGGTCACGGTGCTTCTGCAAGAGCCTTGAGCGATACGGCAATGCAGTAAAAAACAAAAACCGTCGGCGTTAACAAGCCGAGAAAAAAGGACTTCTCCGTTTCAGAGAAGTCCTTTTGCTTTACAGTGTCTTGTAGGCTCTTACCGCTTAATGTCTGACCTTCGCGGTGATGACCGAGCCGGCGGCAACGATCGCAAGCGCACCGACGACCAGAGCAATGATCATGCCCGTGCTGTTATCGCCGGTAGCGGGGGTCGTTCCGGAGGTAGCCGGAGCCGTCGAAGAGGTGTTGGCGGTAGAAGTGGTTCCTGCCGCGGAAGAGGTCGCTTCCGTTTTAGAAGATTCGGTCTTGGACGTTTCCGTCTTGGAGGTTTCCGAAGAAGTCTCCTCGGAGGTCTCCGCGGGCTCGCCTGCGCTGACGAG
>CAYPYA010000248.1:0-6183 GCA_964414775.1 uncultured Ruminococcus sp.
CGGGTATACCGTCCGCTTTCCCCGACGAACGGGCGGGCAATGACTCTGCCGACCGCATGCGGGCCGCTACACAGCGTCCGCGCGATCCGACAGTACCGATACAGCTCGTCCGGCGGGATGACCTCCTCATGTGCGGCGATCTGAAACACGCTGTCGGCGCTGGTGTAAACGATCGGGCTTCCGGTGCGGACGTGCTCGTCCCCGTACACGTTGATGACCTCCGTTCCGGAATACGGGCGGTTGCACAGTACATTTCGCCCGATCCGTTCGGAAAAGGCCTGTATCAGCTCAGGCGGGAATCCGTTCGGATAGGTCGGAAGCGGATGCTCCGAAACCACACCGGCGATCTCCCAATGTCCGATGGTCGTATCCTTTCCTTTGGAACGCTCCCGCAGCCGCGCATATGCCGCCATGGGCGTTTCCGTCCTTCCGAGGAAGGAAAGAGAGGAAATGTTCCCAAGCCCGTACCGCAAAAGGTTCGGAACGTGAAACCGTCCCGAACCGCTGATGCTTTTTAAGGTATGCGCGCCGACATCCCCGAACGCCTCCGCGTCCAATGCCTCCCCGATCCCGAGGCTGTCCAATACACAAAGAAACACACGTTTCATGAGCAAACCGTCTCCAATGCCAAACGCAGCATATCCGTAAAGCCCGTTTCACGCTCCGCAGCGGACAGAGCTTCTCCCGTTTGCAGATGATCGGAAACGGTGAACAACCCAAGCGCCTGCTTCCCGAACCGCGCCGCGTTCATGTACAGTGCCGCCGTCTCCATCTCCACTGCCAGCACCCCCATTTTGCTCCACAACGCAGTGGAACGCAGTTGGGGCGGCAATGCCTGTTCGTCGTTGTAAAAATGATCGGTGGTCAAAACGTTTCCGATATGGCAGTTCTGCATCCCCAGCCGCTTTGCGGTATCCGCGCAGCTTTTCAGAAGCGTAAAATCCGCGATCGGCGCGAACGTTCCGGGCAAGCCGAATTGAGAAGCGAAATTGGAATCCGTACAGCATCCCATGGCAAGCACAAGCTCCCGAACGTGAACATGTTCGGAAATGCCGCCCGCCGTTCCGACACGCAGGATTCGCTCCACGCCGAACACGCTGAACAGCTCGTGGGAATAGATCCCCATCGAGGGCATTCCCATCCCGCTCGACATTACCGAAACGCGAGTCCCGTGATAGGTTCCCGTGTACCCCTGGACCCCGCGTACATTGTTGACCAATACAGCGCCGTCCAAAAAATGGTTGGCGAGAAACGCCGAGCGAAGCGGATCGCCCGGCATCAGAACGGTCTCGGCAAATTGTTTCGGGGTCGCTTGGATATGCGGAGTCGGATATGCGTTCATATCGGTCACCTGATTTGCACACCTTATCCGGTACGGAAAGGGTGCGTTTTTACTTTTTCAGTTCCTTGATCTCATCGGACGTGACGAAATTGCCGCCGATATACGGGCTGGTTCCGGCGGGCAGATAACGGTAGCCGGTCTGCGCCGGTGCGCAATAGTGCGCCGCGTTTTGCAGGATACGGCGAACATACGGGTTGAAATAGGTCGGGACGGTCTCATGACCCGGCTGGAAGTAGAATACCTTTCCCGCGCCGCGCTTCCAGACGTTGCCGGAACGGAACACGTAGCCGGTTTCGTACCAGGACAGGAAGACCTGCTCGTCCGGCTGCGGGATCTGGAACGGTTCGGAATAGATCTCCTCGCATTCCAGTTCAAAATGGGAAGGGATTCCCGCGGCGATCGGGTGTGTCGGATCGATGTTCCAGATGACCTCGTGCTTGTTGTCGCCCCACAACAGATTGCCGGTCGTGCCGACGACGCTGCGGAACACCTTGGAGTAATGTCCGGAATGCAGTACGACCAATCCCATGCCGTTGTATACGCGGTTACGGATCTTTTCGACCAAAGCGTCGGACACCTCGCCGTGCGCCATATGTCCCCACCAGAACAGCACGTCGGTGCGGTTCAAAAGCTCGTCCGGCAGTCCCTGCTCCGGATCGTCCAGCGCCGCAAGCGTGATCTCCAGATCGTCGCATTCGGACAGCGCCTTGCCGATTTCGGCGTGCAGACCGTTCGGGTACAGCGCGCGCACCGCGTCATTGTTTTTTTCATGACGGAATTCGTTCCACACGGTAACTTGGATCTTGCTCATGAGAAAGACTCCTTATATATTATTTTACGGATCCAGTATACCGCTTTCCACCGTAAAAGTCAAGGTCTTTTCGGAAAAGGCTGCAAAATCTATAGGTTCATGTTTTGCTTAACCTTTTTCGCTTTCTGTTTTGCGTTTTAAGCCGTTTCGATCTTGGAAGCGTCCTGCAGGCCGAGCTTCTCGACCGCTTCTTCACGCATTTTATACTTCAAGATCTTTCCCGCCGCGTTCATCGGGAAGGCCTCGACAAACGAGAAGTAACGCGGGACCTTATGCTTTGCCATGTTGTCCATA
This sequence comes from uncultured Ruminococcus sp., assembly GCA_964414775.1. Lineage (GTDB taxonomy): Bacteria > Bacillota > Clostridia > Oscillospirales > CAG-382 > Coliplasma. The sequence goes on from CAYPYA010000248.1 coordinate 2,448, forward strand.
CAGTAGACGCGCAATTCCTCCTCTGTCAGCGTTTCACCCGGCTTGACGATGACGCAAGCCATCGCCTCCTCGCCGTACTGCTTGTCCGGAACGCCGATGACCTGTACGTCGCTCACCTTGGGATGCGTGTAAATGAAGTCCTCGATCTCCTTCGGATACAGGTTTTCACCGCCGCGGATGATCATATCCTTGATGCGTCCCGTCACCTTGAAGTTTCCGTCCGGCAGCTTGCGCAGCAGATCGCCGGAATGCAGCCAGCCGTCCTTGTCGATGGCAAGCGCGGTCGCCTGCGGCATCTTGTAGTAGCCTTTCATGATGTTGTAGCCGCGCGCACAGAACTCGCCGTCCGTTCCGTCCGGCACCTCCTCGCCCGTTTCGGGGTCTACGATCTTGCATTCCACGCCGAAGATCGCGCTGCCGACCGTATTGACCCGCGTCTCGATGGAATCGGTGGTCTTGGACATGGTGGTCGCGGGAGACGCCTCGGTCTGCCCGTAGGTGATGCAGATCTCGCTCATGTGCATCTTCTCGATGACCTCCTCCATGACCTTGGTCGGACAGGGAGAACCCGCCATGATACCGGTACGCATATGCGAGAAATCCGTTTTCGGGAAGTCCTCATGCCCCAGCATTGCGATGAACATGGTCGGAACGCCGTGGAAGCAGGTGATCTTCTCACGGTTGATGCAGTCCAGTCCGCGCCGCGGCGAGAACGCGGGGATCGGGGACATGGTGACGCCGTGCGTGACCGACGCGGTCATGGCAAGCACCATGCCGAAGCAATGGAACATCGGTACCTGGATCATCATGCGGTCCGCCGTGGACAGATCCATACAGTCCCCAATCGCTTTGCCGTTGTTGATGACGTTGTAATGGGTCAGCATGACCCCCTTCGGGAATCCCGTCGTGCCGGACGTGTACTGCATATTGCAGACGTCGTCCTTGTCGATGTTCGCGGCGCGGCGGTACAATTCCTCGACCGGCGTGCGTTCCGCAAACGCCATCGCGTCCTCCATCGTCAGACAGCCTGGGACGCGGGATTCGCAGGTGATGACGTTGCGTAAGAACGGAAGCCGACTGCTGTACAGCGGCTTGCCCGCCTCGTGCGTGTCCAGCTCGGGGACGAGCTTGCGCATGATCTCGCGGTAATCGGTACCCTTGTAGCCGTCCACCATGATCAGGGTGTGCGTGTCCGACTGACGCAGCAGATACTCCACTTCATAAATTTTATACGCGGTATTGACCGTAACCAGCACCGCGCCGATCTTGGTGGTCGCCCAGAAGGACAGATACCACGCCGGAACGTTGGTCGCCCAGATCGCAACGTGATCCCCTTTGCGCACGCCAAGCGCCATCAGCGCGCGTGCGAACCGATCCACGTCCTCGCGGAATTCGACATATGTACGGGTGTAGTCGCAGGTCGTGTAACGGAACGCGTACTGCTCCGGGAAGCAGTCGCAGACCCGATCCAGAAGCTGCGGGAAGGTCAGATCGATCAGCGTTTCCTTGGGCCAGATGTACTTGCCCGCGTGCCGCTTGTCGTCCTGTAAGCCGTGCCGCACCGCCTCATGTCCGAGATAGCGGGACATATAGTGCATGAACTGCGGGAATACGATCCCCGCGCTCTGCAGCTCCGGCATCCATTTCTTGACCCATTCCAAAGAAATGAAGCCCTCGTAATTGATCGAGCGCAGCGCGTCCATCATTTCGGGAAGCGGCATGTCGCCTTCGCCCATCATGCGGTATCGGATCGCGCCGTTCTCCGAAACGGAATCCTTGACATGTACATAGCGGATGTACATTCCGAGGTTCTGCACCGTCTGCTCCGGGCTTTCCCCGTGATAGCGGTACGGGTGGTGAATATCCCACAGCGCACCGACCGCCTCGCTGTGGCATTGGTTCAGCACCGACGCAAGACGCGCCGTGTCGCTGTATGCGCCGTTGGTCTCCACCAATACGGTCACGCCCGCTTCCTGCGCATACGGAAGCAGCTCGTTCAACTGCCGGACCAGCTCCGCGTCGTCCACATCCGAAACGGGATCCACCGTCGCGTCGCCGAGTACGCGGATGTACTGCGTTCCGAGCGCGGCGGCAACGCGTATGTACGCTTTTGCTTCCGCAAGGTTCTGCTCCCTGCGGGAGGCGTCGCTCAGAACCGTTCCGGACGAGAAGCAGGAGATCTCCAGTCCCAGAGAACGCAGCTTCGCGGCGGTCGACGGAAGATGCTCCTCCGAGAACGGAAGCGTATTCCGATCGAACAGATCAAGCCCCAGACCGCGCACCTCGATCCCGTCAAAGCCGAGATCGGCGGCCATCGAGTATACGTCCTTGAAATCATAATCGGGGCAGGCGAGCGTAGAGAATGCAGTTTTCATAAACGGTGTGTTCCTTTCCATTCCGATCGGCAAAGCAAACAAAAACGCCCTGCCGTTTCCAATCAAAGGCAGAGCCGGATCCGTCGACATCCCCGATCAAGCAATCGGTTCTCCTGATAACGGTGAGAAACCCGTTCTCCCCTACTGAACATACAAGCACATATCCGTTCGGGAAGAAAGCTCCGTGGTGAGTTCGCGTTCCGCTCTCTGCCGCCTCGCACCGACCGACGGCTCTCTGAAAGAGATATCCAAAACGCTTGTTCCACTTCTCTGCTTTTGTTGTAGACAGTATAGCGGATGCAAACGGGTTTGTCAAGAGCGTTTTTTCTTTTCGGCAAAAGCGACGAATCCAAACGTCGCCGACATTCTCCTTTTGTGACAAACCATCATGCCGCCGCCCGACCGAAGGCCCGCTCCGACCGTTTTCGTTTGCCGACCGACAATTGCCGAAAAATTTGAAAAATCCCTTGCAATCCCCGACAGAATATGGTAAGATGCACTTGTAGACTTTCCAAATCACGGAAACAACATCTGGAGGTAAACAGTATGGCAAAAATGAAAATCGGCATCATCGGTTGCGGTACGATCGCAAACAGCGCGCACATCCCCTCTTACATGAACAACAGCGAGGTGGAGATCAAGTATTTCTGCGACATTCTGCCGCACAAGGCGAAAGCCTGCGTGGAGAAGTACAAATGCGGACAGGCCGTCGAGGACTATCACGTCGTCCTGAACGATCCGGAGATCGAAGCGGTTTCCGTCTGCACCCCGAACAAAATGCACTCCATCATCGCCATCGACGCGTTGAAGGCGGGCAAGAACGTGCTTTGCGAAAAGCCTGCGGCACGTGTGTATTCCGAAGCGCTGGAGATGCAGAAGGCACAGCACGAGACCGGAAAGGTGCTGAACATCGGCGTTGTCAACCGCTTTAACGCGGCGGTCAACCGTCTGCGCGATATCATCCAATCCGGCGAGCTGGGCGATATCTATCACGTCTACGTTTCCTTCCGCGCACAGCGTTCCATTCCCGGACTCGGCGGCGCGTTTACCACAAAGGACATCGCAGGCGGCGGCGTTCTGATCGATTGGGGCGTTCACTATCTGGATATCGTTATGTACTGCACCGGCGACCCGAAGCCGATGACCGTTTCGGCAAAGGCGTTCTGCGAACTGGGCAAGGATATGAAGAACTACGTCTACGAGGGCATGTGGGCGGAGGACACCAAGGATCTGAACGGCACCTATGACGTGGACGATTTCGTGACCGGCTTCATCCGCACCTCCGGACCGACCATCACGCTCAACGGCGCGTGGGCGCAGAACCTCGGCGTCAGCGAAACCTACATCGACTTTTTGGGAAC
>CAYPYA010000249.1:0-2277 GCA_964414775.1 uncultured Ruminococcus sp.
TCGTAAAGGACCTTGACCACGGCGTTCGCCTTTGCCGTGATGCTGCCTTGCGCTACCGTCGTCTGCGCCGGCTGCAATGAGACCGTTCCGAAGATCACGTCCCCGATGTTCTTTTCTCCTTGTAATAAAGGAAGCGTTTCGTCGAACCGGAACTCTCCCTGAACGGTTTCCGCGGACGTGTCGTGTACGAATTGCCTGACGTGGAAAAATACGTCCTCGGCGGGCTCCGTGGAAAGCGCTTGCAGGACCGTCTCTCCGAAAACGCAGGTGTGCAGCTCCAGCCGTGCGTGCAGCACCAGCCGTCTCGGGGAAAGCATTTTGCAGGTGATCTTGCAGCAGGAAGCATGGCAGCTCCCGCGTAAGGCCTCCAGCTCGTTCTTGGGCAGATCGGCCGTGTGCTGGAAGTCCTGCATGAAACTGCAATAGCGTAATTTGTTTTTGCGGTCGGTCTCATACAGAACATCGTATACGACGCGGCCGTTGATATGTACCTTGTCGCTTCCGATGTCACAGCCGTCTACATACGGGGTGCAGTCCACACGGATCAACCGTGTGACGTCGGGGCAATAATCCGGCAGACTGCCGTCGAATTCCGTTTCCTTGTCCAATACGGTGTCCATCAGACGGGTCGGCAGCCGCAGCGGTGCGGTGGGTGGCTTCATCATGAAAACGTCTCTTCCTTTCGGGCGTGTTTGTTCATCTTGCTAAAGAGTATGCACAGCGGCGCGGTTTTATGAATACGCTGAAAAGAGAGAGGGGGAGGTGCGCTTGTGTTGTTTTAAGAAGTCGCTCGGCATTTCGGCATTGACGTTCGGAGCCGGGGTTTTGCTTTGCACCGTCCTGCCGCCGCTCGGACTTGCCTGTGTGGAGGCGGCGGTCATTGTCGGAGTGGGCGTCATTCTGTTTACGAAGTAAGGCTTGCGTCGGTTCGGAAAGGACGGTATGGAAAATGCGGATTTACGTATGGCGAGCACCCGCCATTCTTCGCCCGCTGCTGCGTCGCTTGTTTCGCGCTGCTTAAACACGCCGCGGCAAAAACAAAAAAGGGGGATTTCCCCCTTTTTTGATGACCTTCCTTACAGGTGCGTTTGCAGGAATAGCTTGATGTCGTCGTAGCCGTATACGAACCCCAAAAGCAGGGCGGCGCCGATCGCGGCGGGGATGCACAGCAGCAGGATGCTTTTTTTGTTGAAACGCAGCTCGGTCTCAACCTGCAGAAAGCCGAACTGCCGCAAAGGCTTTTGCAATGCGCGGAAGAACAGGCAGGTCAGAAAGACCTCCAGCGGAAGCAGGGCGAAATTCTTGACCCCGGATAATGCCACGTACGCGGGATAGGACATCCCCTTGTAGAGCAGAACGCGCCAACAGGAGCCCAACAGGACGTTGATGAAGAAATTGACGCATCCTTTTGCGATCGCGATCCGCGCAAACGACACCTTCGCGCGGTACAGAAAGAGCGCGAAGACCACGGCGGTCAGTACGGCGGTCAGCGTGTATCCGGCAAAAAACACGTTGCCGGCGTTGCCGGACAGCAAGTATCCGATGACGTCTACCAGAATGCCGCAGTAGATCGCCATGATCGGTCCGGTCAGCATGGAACACAGGGAAATCACCGGAAAGGAAAAGGACAAATATTGCGAGGGAGGGACAAGCGGGATCTGGAACAACTCGACGACAACGGTCAGCGCGCAAAGCAGTGCCGCGATGCACAGACTGCGGGTACGGGTGCATTCCTTCGCGGCGTCCTTCCAATAGGAGAGGGAGAACGGATGGGGGTAAAGAGTGCTCTCGGTTTGCGTTTTTTGCATATAAAAAATCCTCCTTCCGACAGAAATACCTGCGAGAAAAGAGGACGCGCCGATCGCGGCACATCGGTTGGATTTTTTCAGCGGGATGCGGCGCTCACATCGCAAAAGCAACCGGTATGCTTTCTTCGTCCGAACGGCAACTCCCCGTCCGCTCGGCACTGTACGCGTGAACGCCTACTCTGTCAGTACTGATATTATATAATAGAAGCCGACCAAATGCAAGAGGGTAAACGAAAATAAAGAAGAAAAAAATAGGAAAAAAGTGTTGACAAAAGGGGGAAACTATGATATATTGGAAAAACACCACGGAACGCGGTTGAACCTTTTCAAAAAACTTTCAAAAAAGGGAAAAAAGGGTATTGACAAGCGTGAAAAAATGTGGTAGACTAATCGAGCTGTCGGCGGGGAGCCGGTAAGGAAGAGCGTTGGCAGGGAGATCCGGACATTGAAAATTGAACAACAGAAGTAC
>CAYPYA010000250.1:0-1510 GCA_964414775.1 uncultured Ruminococcus sp.
AACGCCGCCGCGCGTACACGCGGACCGCGTCGACTTCTCCGTCATGGATTTACAGGAGGGGGACGAGCATCCCGTTCTGTTCGGCTCGGACGAGCAGGCCTGCAACCGTCTGCCCTGCTACATCACCTATACCAACGAGCAAACGCACCGGATCATCCGCGACAATCTGCACCGCTCTCCGCTGTACACCGGGGAGATCGTCGGGACGGGACCGCGTTACTGTCCCAGCATCGAAACCAAGATCATGCGCTTCCCCGACAAGCAGCGGCATCAGGTCTTTGTCGAGCCGATGGGGCTGGACACCAAGGAGGTATACCTGCAAGGGTTGTCCTCCTCCCTGCCGGAGGAGGTGCAGAAAGCGTTCGTGCACACCATCAAAGGGCTGGAGCATTGCGTTTTCATGCGGACCGCCTATGCGATCGAGTACGACTGCTGCGACCCGACGCAGCTGGATGCCTGTCTGCGATTCCGCAAGATCCAAGGGCTGTTCGGCGCGGGACAGTTCAACGGAACGTCCGGCTACGAGGAAGCCGCCGCGCAGGGGCTGATCGCGGGCATCAATGCCGCGCTGCTTTGCAAAGGCGAGCCGCCGCTGACCCTCTCGCGCAGCGAAAGCTACATCGGAACGATGATCGACGACATCACGGTCAAGGGGACGGACGAGCCGTACCGCGTCATGACCTCGCGGAGCGAATACCGCCTGCTGCTGCGGCAGGACAACGCCAAGGAACGGCTGATCGCTTACGGACGGCGCGTCGGACTGGTGACGGAGCAGGCATACGGCGCGTTTTTGCAGTCAAACGCGCAAAAGAAGCAGGAGATCGAACGCCTGCAGAAGGAGCATCTCCCCCGCTCGGAAGCGCTTGACGCGCTGCTGATCTCCAAGGGATACGAACCGATGCCGAACGGCATCAACAAGGCGGACTTCCTGCGCCGTCCGTTTCTGACGCTTGCGGACCTGTACGCGTTGGAGGAAGATCCGCCCTGCCTGCCGCTCTCCGTTTGCCGTCAGGTGGAAACGGAATTGAAATACGAGGGCTACATCAAACGGCAGGCGGAGGAGGTACGCCGCTTCGCCCGCATGGAGAACAAAAAGATCCCGCGCGGCATGGATTACGCCAACATCGGCGGGCTGCGTCTGGAAGCGCGGCAGAAATTGACCGAGCTGCAGCCGGAAACGGTCGGCAAGGCCTCCCGCATTCCCGGCGTGTCCCCGGCGGATATTTCGGTTCTGCTGGTCGCACTCGCGCAGCGAAAGGAGCAATCGACATGACCATACAGGAAGCCGTCCAAACCTATCTGCCGTCTCTGACGGAAGCAGAACGCGAAAGGCTCGCTGTCATCGCCACGGAGCTGACCACGGTCAACCAATCGTTAAATCTGACGGCGCTGTGCACGCCGGAGGAGATCGCGCTTTTGCATTTTTACGATTCGCTTTCGCTTTTGCAGACCGGGCTGTTCGGAAACGGGAAAAAGGTGCTGGACGTAGGCTGCGGAGGCGGATTCCCCG
>CAYPYA010000251.1:0-8190 GCA_964414775.1 uncultured Ruminococcus sp.
GCGGCGACCGTTCTCATAGGTTCTCGCCTCCTGATAGAGTCCCGAACGGGTTCAACTGCCCGAAATCGCGCTGGCGCAGCGCTTCGTATACCGCGATCGCGACCGAGTTGGAAAGATTCAGACTGCGGATCTGCTCCCACATCGGAATGCGCACGCAGTGCGAATAGTTCTTACGTAACAGGTCCTCCGGCAGTCCCTTCGTCTCTTTGCCGAACCACAGATAGACCTTTTGCGGATAGTGCGGCTCGGTGTAACAGCGGGCGGCCTTCGTGGTGAAAAAGTAGTGACAGCCGTCGGGGTTCTTTTGATAGAAATCCTCGATGTTATCGTACAGGTGCAGGTCGAGATACTGCCAGTAATCCAGCCCCGCGCGTTTGAGATAGCGGTCGTCCAGCGAAAAGCCGAGCGGACGGATCAGATGCAGGGAGCAATGGGTCGCCGCACAGGTGCGGGAGATGTTTCCGGTGTTCTGCGGGATCTCTGGCTCTAACAGAACGATGTTGATGTCATGCATAAACGGTACTCTTTCTCGGTTGGTAGGTGTTTTCCTCATGATTATATACCATTTCGCGGGGAAATGCAATTATTTTTACAAAAAGTGCTATACATTTTGAAAAAAGTATGGTATCATATAGAATGATCAAACGTACATTGCTCAACGATAGGGAGATACAAGAACCATGGCGATCTTTTCCAAACTGTTCAAATCCTACAGCGAAAAGCAGATCCGCAAAATCGAACCGCTTGCCATGCAGGTGGAAGCGCTTTCCGAACGGTATGCCTCCATGTCCGATGAGGACTTGCGGGGGATGACATCGCGTCTCAGGGAGCGATTGCAAAACGGGGAGACGCTGGACGACTTGCTGCCCGACGCGTTTGCCGTCGCGCGGGAGGCGGCGTGGCGCGTGCTTGGCAAGCGTCCGTACCACGTGCAGGTGCTGGGCGGCATCCTGATCCATCAGGGGCGCATTGCCGAAATGCGTACCGGCGAGGGTAAGACGCTGACCGAGACCATGCCCGCCTACCTCAACGCCCTGGAGGGCAAGGGCGTGCATATCGTCACCGTCAACGATTACCTTGCCAAGCGCGACAGCGAGTGGATGGGAAACATCTTCCGCTTTCTGGGCATGAGCGTCGGTCTGGTGACGCATGAAGTGCCGCCGGAGCAGAAAAAGGACGCCTACCTTGCGGATATCACGTACGGAACGAACAACGAGTTCGGGTTTGACTATCTGCGGGACAATATGGCGGTGTACCGGGAACAGGTCGTACAGCGCGGACACCGTTTCGCCATCGTCGACGAGGTGGACAGCATTCTGATCGACGAAGCGCGCACACCGCTGATCATTTCCGGTCCGGGCGAGGATTCCAGCGAGATGTACGCCAAGGCGGACGCGTTCGTCAAACGGCTGAAGTGCCTGCGTATCAAGGAGTACGACCGCAAGCAGAGCGACGAGGAGGTGCAGGAGGACTATATCGTCGATGAAAAGGCGAAGACCTCCGTGCTGACCGCCAACGGTGTGCGCAAGGCGGAAGCGCATTTTCAGGTCGAAAATCTGGGCGACGCCGAGAACAACGAGCTGATGCATTACATCAACAACGCTCTGCGCGCCCGCGGCGTCATGCAGCTGGACGTCGATTATGTGATCAAGGACGGCAAGGTGCTGATCGTGGACGCGTTCACGGGGCGCGTCATGCCGGGCAAACGGTTCTCCAACGGTCTGCATCAGGCGATCGAGGCCAAGGAGGGGGTCGAGGTCGGTAAGGAGAACAAAACGCTTGCGACCGTGACCTTCCAGAACTACTTCCGCATGTACGACAAGCTGTCGGGCATGACGGGTACCGCCATGACCGAGGAGGACGAGTTCCGTGAGATCTATATGCTGGACGTCGTGGAGGTGCCTACCAATAAGCCCATGATCCGAAAGGATCATAACGACGTCGTTTACCGCACGGTCCGCGCGAAGTACGCCGCCATCATCGAGCGTATCCGCGCCTGTCATGAAAAGGGACAGCCGGTGCTGGTCGGAACCGTTTCGGTCGAAAAGAGCGAGCTGCTTTCCTCCATTCTGAAGAAAAACGGCATCCCGCACCACGTGCTCAACGCCAAACACCACGAAAAGGAAGCCGAGATCGTCGCACAGGCGGGCAAGCTCGGCGCGGTCACGATTGCGACCAATATGGCGGGACGCGGAACGGATATCATGCTGGGCGGCAACGCCGACTTTCTGGCAAAACAGCAATTGCGCAAGGAGGGCTTCTCCGAGGAGCTGATCGCGGAAGCGGACAGCTACGGAAGGACCGAGGACGCGGAGGTGACCGCCGTGCGGGAACGCTTTGCCGTTTTGAAGGAATCCTTCCGACCGGAGATCGAATCGGAAGCAAAGAAGGTTTGCGAGGCGGGCGGACTGTTCATTCTCGGAACGGAACGGCATGAAAGCCGACGGATCGACAATCAGCTGCGCGGACGCTCCGGCAGACAGGGCGACCCCGGCGAGAGCTGCTTTTACATCTCCATGGAAGACGATCTGATGCGCCTGTTCGGCGCGGACCGCATCATCGGCATGATCCAGGCGCTGAAGATCCCCGAGGATCAGCCGATCGACGCCAAGATGCTGTCCGGCTCGATCGAATCGGCACAGAAGAAGATCGAGGGAATGAACTTCGAACGCCGCAAAAACGTCATCGCTTACGACGACGTGATGAACCAGCAGCGCGAATTGATCTATAAGCAGCGCAGCGAGGTGCTGGCAAACGGGGACGTTTCCGAAACGGTTTGCAAGATGATCGGGGATTACGTGGAGGATCGCGTGACCGAGGCGACGCAGGCGGACGTCCCGGACGATTGGGATTTTGCGGGACTCAAAGCCGAGTTCGGCCCGCTGGTCGGTCTGACGGACGAATTGGAATTCACGCAGGAGACTCTGAACGACGTCACGCGGGAATCGCTTTGCGAGACCATCGGCGCGCTTGCATTGAAAAAATACCGCGCACAGGAGGAGACCTTCACCCCCGAAACGTTCCGCGAGGTGGAGCGCGCTCTGCTTCTGCGCAACGTGGACCGCAACTGGACGGAATATATCGACGAGGCGGACGATCTCAAGGGGAGCATCGGTCTGAACGCCTACGCACAGCGCAACCCCGTCGTGGAATTCCGCATCGCAAGCGGGGAAATGTTCGAGGAAATGGTGCGGGATATCCGCGCCGGTACGGTGCGCATGGTGCTGAGCGTCGTTAAGCGCACGCCGGTCGAGCGTAAGCAGATGCAGGCGACCGCCGCGTCCGTCGCGGGCAAGCCCGAACAAAAGAAAACGCCGACCGTTGTCCGTAAGGACAAAAAGGTCGGACCGAACGACCCCTGCCCCTGTGGTTCGGGCAAGAAGTATAAGAAATGCTGCGGCTCGGTCGGCAGCGCGCAGTCGCCCGCAAACGGAGAGCCGAACGCGTAACGCCATCGAAAAACGGGAAGGGACATAGGACCTATGGGATTCGGGATCGCCTTTTTGGGCTATTGCTTTTTGCTTTTACATTCCGCGGGACTGGGCGCGGTCGGCGCGCCGCTGCTGGCATACGGCTTTTTTCTGGCGGGACGGCTGGATCCCTATTTCTACGTCTCGTCCGTTTCCGCGCTGTTCATGCTCCCGCGCGGCGTGTTTGTGCTGCTGGATATCTTCCTTCCGTATTTCGGATGGGAGGGAGGACTGTCCGCGCCGCATCCGTGGTGGAATCTGGCGACCTATCTGCTGTTTTTCATCGCGTGGCTGTTCACGGTGTGCGGGCATTGCGCCGCCGTGAAGCGGATCGCCCTGTCCTGCGAGCACGTCAAGCTGCAGCGCTCCGCTTCGCGCCAGATGTACCTTTCCGCGGTGTTCATTTTCTTCGCCGTTTCCATGATCATCTGCCAGTCTGTCATCGACAACGCACAGCTTCTGTTGATCGCCTATCTTGCATATTATGTAACATTGCTGACCAATCTGTGGTTCACCCATACCTGCCTGGTACTGATCACCAGCGAAAAGCAGTATGAAAAGGATAAGGAATATGTCGCAGAGCAGGATCGTCTTGCGGCGGAACGCAAGGCAAAGGACCTGGAAAAGGAGCGGGAAAGGAAAACGCGTTATGGACGAAACAAAAAGAAGTAGAGCGCTTTTCCGGCTTTGCATATCGCTGTCGGTCTCTATGCTTTTGCTTGCCAATCCGATCGTGGGACTGTTCGATTTCCTGCCGGACGCGCTCGCCTGGGGGCTTTTGTTCTTCACGCTGCGCGATCTGTCTGATATCGATAAGAACCTGTTTGCCGCGAGACGGCAGACGGTGTACCTGTTCGTCATTTCCGCGCTGCAATGCATGCTGTCGGTTTTCGTGCGGCAGTATGCGAACGAGAGCAACCGATTGCTTGCGGTAACGGTGTTCGGCATCGTCGGGATCGGCTGCATGTGGCTGTTCTTCCGATCCTTCCTGTCCGGTCTGGAAACGCTTTCCCGCAACGGAAACGGGGAGAAGATGTACGGAAAGATCGAGACGGTACGGTTTACCTGCTGCTTTTTCCTGATTTCGCGTACGCTTTGCACCTTCCTGCCGGAACTGACGGCGTTGCCCAATCTGCTGGCGAGCCATGCACAGGAGGAAGGCGTTGAGATCTCCGATTGGATGCTGGAATTGGCGGCGGGACGCGAGCTGTTCGTGACCGTGTTTTTCGGCTTGGAGCTGATCGCGGCGGGCGTGTGGCTTGCACAGCTTTTGCCGTTTCTGCTGCAGCTGCGCGCGGACGGATCGATGAGCGCGTATCTGAAGGAAAAACTGTATCTTGACACGCCGGAGCGGAAGCGCTCCCGCACCCTGTCGGCCTTCCGTTCGTCGCGGATCTGCTTTGCCGTCGGAATGCTTTGCCTGTTGGATCTGCAGGTGGACGGCATCTGGGTTTTGCCCCTGTTCGGGTTTCCGCTGCTGTTTGCATTGGGTCTTTGGTTTCTGCGCCGCTTTTCCGAACGCGCCCCGTCCCGCAATTTGGTGATCTCCTGCGCCGTTTCCGCCGCTTTGCTGTTGCTTGCGCAAATATATCGGCGTTTCTTCACGGTTTGGGATGCGATGGTGTTCGGAGAGGTCGGTTTGGGGAGCGAACTGCTCTGTGCGCTGTGTATGCTGGTCGGCATGACCTCGCTGTTCTGGGTCTGGATGCTGTATTCCGGATATATGGAAGCGTTTGCCGCGTCCTTCGGCTGCGGGCATCCGTATCTGAGCGGACTGCCGTATTCGCTTCTGACGCTGTATGCGCTGCTGCAGACGACGGTGTTCGTCCTTCCGCCGGCGGACAGAGTGCTGCCCCTTCTGCGTCTGCTTTTCGCCGCGGCGTTCTGGATCTGTGCCAACCGTCGGCTTGCCGCGCTGGAGGAACAGTTTATTTCTGCCGTTTCCCTGCAAACGGAGCAGCAGTAGCCAAAACCAAAAATCCTTCCGAACACATTCAAAAACTGCAAAACAAAGAGGCTCGGCCGTGTTTTTACACGTTCGAACCTCTTTTCCGTTCCCCTCAGCAGGGGGTTACGTTCATTCGTCCTTTTGCGGAAACAGCATACAGCCGTAGGCACGCCATTCCTCGATCTTGTTGCGCAAAAGCGCTTCCGAAATGTGAAAACGCTTTGCCAGACAGGGGATGCAAAGGAATTCCGTCGATGCGCGGTTGATCAGCTTACGCGTCGCGCCGATGTCGTCCGAAGAAAGCTCCTTTCCGCAGACGGTGCAGATGCAGGCTGCCATCGCTTACGCGTCTACGATCTTGCCTCTGAGCATCAAACTGCCATGCGGCGTGAGCGCGCCGGTCTGGAAGCAGTCGCGGTAAACGCCCAGCTCTTCGCCCGTCCAGAGGTTGCGCAGCTGCAGCGCCTTGCCCGAGGAAACGCCCAGTCCGATGTCGGTCAGACACAGGCAGGGATTCGGCTGACCGTCTCCGAGGTTGAAGAACCCGATCGCAATGTCGCCGTCGGCCAAGAACTTCACCCATGCGCTCCAGCCCATGTCGTCGCTGTTGGCGGTGTTGACGCGGAACGGCTGACGGTAGGCGGGGTCCTGGTTGATCGCCAGGATCTCCTTGTTCATCAGGATGGCTTTGGTCTCATCGGACATGGAACGGATGTCACAGCCGATCATCAGCGGAGAACCGAAGAACGCCCAGATCGAGAAGTGCGTCCGGTATTCCTCCGTCGTACAGCCGCCGACGCCGACGTTGCCGACGCCGCCCATACCGACGATCAGCATATCCATGTCGTTGAAGCAGCCCTTCCCGTTGGTGGAAAGAATGTCCATCTGCCGCATCGTCAGGCTCTTGACCGAGTCCCAGTTGTCAAAGATATCTCCGGTGGAACGCCACATGTGCGCGCCCGTCTCCTTGATCCATTCGTGGCTGTTTTCCGCGCCCCAGTTGCAGGCGGAGAACAGAATATCGCGCCCGCAGTTGGCAAGAGCCAGCCCCATGCGCTTGTATAACAGTCTGCCGGAATAGTTTACGGGACGGTTGCAGTTGTCGTATTTCAGAAAATCGACGCCCCAGTCGGCAAAGGTTTTCGCGTCCGTAAACTCATGATCGAACGAGCTCGGGTAGCGCGCACAGGTCATGGTCCCGTTGCAGGAATACATTCCGAATTTCAAGCCCTTGCTATGTACGTAGTCGGCAAGCGCTTTCATCCCGCTCGGGAATTTTTCGGGGTCCTCGACCAGCTTTCCTTCCGCGTTGCGCTCGCGCATCGCCCAGCAGTCGTCGATCACAAGGTACTCATACCCCGCGTCGCGCAGACCGCTTGTGACCATCGCGTCCGCCATTTCGCGGATCATGCTTTCATTGATGTTCGGGCCGAACGTGTTCCAGGAGTTCCAGCCCATCGGTGGAAGATTAACGATCATGCTTCTGTACATTCCTTTTTTGATATTTTTGTTTTATTGTAGCATATCTCCCTTGGAATTGCAAGACATTTTTTTCAATGTATAAAACAACGCGTCGGGCGGATACTACATTTGTCATGCAATGAACATTGCACTTGATAGGAAGATTCGAATGAAAAAATAAGAGAAGCCGTTCGGCGCGTAGGAGATCTCCGAAAACGCCGAAGACTTCATGCGTACAAGAAAGGAATGGCTATGCTGAAAATAAAGCAAATTCTCCTGCTGTTGCTGTCGCTTGCGACGATATGCATGCTGGCGGGCTGTTCTGACGACGGAGATACGTCCGGCAGTGCCGAAAGCAACGGCGTGATCTCCAAAGAATCCAATGATCCCGTCACACATCACTCGAAGGACCTCGGAGATATGCTCTCGGATGTCTTTTCGGAGATCGAAAGCGGCGCTTCCGATTTTGTGAGCGATGCGAAGGATACCGTTTCCGACTGGATGGACGATCTGTCCGAAGCGGCGTCCGATCTGATGCACGGCGACGACCGCGACAAATAACGCGCAGATCCACATTTCACATTACCGATCAAACAGGCGTATTCGTACAAAACGAACACGCTTGTTTTGTTTGTTTTACACAAGCAAAAGAAAAAGAAAAAATTTCTATTGACCGTTCCGTAAAAAACGTGTATAATGGGGTGAAAACAAAATAAGGAAAGGATAAGGGGAATCAGGATGAAAAAACGGATTCACATGAAAAAAGGGCTTTGCATGACGTTGCTGCTGTGTATGCTGCTGCCGGTCGTGCTTGCCGTACCGACCGCTCTGCAGGCGTCGGCGGAAACGGCGGGGCTGAAAAACGTTTCGCTCGGCTGTTCGTATACCTCTACCGCGCCGTATACGCAGGATGCGGATAAGTTTGAGAACAATTACCGCGACAAGACGTTCAAAGAGCTGACGGACGGAAAAAAAGGTCAGTCCGATATGGGCAGCGAGTGGTATGCGTATACGCAGGCGGAGAATGAGGTCGTCATCGACCTCGGAAAGAAGGTTCCCGACCTTTCGCATTTCACCGCGGAGTTTTCGTATCAAAAAGGCTCTTCGGTCTTTCTGCCGAAGGAAGTGCTTGTCTACGGATCGGATCAGGCAAACGGCGGGTTCGTTCAGCTCGGCAGACTGTCGGATGCCACCGAGGACGAGAGCAAGGCGGGCTATCCGCAGTATCCGGGAGTGCATACGTATGTGCTCGATCTTGCACAGACGGTGTCCTACCGTTATATCAAGCTGACGATCAAAAAATCGACCGGG
>CAYPYA010000252.1:0-2689 GCA_964414775.1 uncultured Ruminococcus sp.
ATTCGATTACGCGGGCGCACAGGCCTGCCGCGTCCTGCGTGAAGAGGGCGTCAATGTCGTGCTGGTGAACTCCAATCCCGCTACGATCATGACGGATAAACACCTTGCCGACGAGATCTATCTGGAACCGCTCAACGCCGAGACGGTCGCCCGCATCATTGAAAAGGAGCGTCCGGACGGCATTCTGGCGGGGCTCGGCGGACAAACGGGACTGACTGTCGCCATGCAGCTTGCGCGAAACGGGACGTTGTCACGCTTCGGCGTGCGTCTGCTCGGATCGGATATCGATGCGATCGAGAAAGCCGAGGATCGGGAACGCTTCCGCGATCTGATGAAGCAGATCGGACAGCCTGTCGTCCCTTCGGATATCGCGAACGATCTGCCGACCGCTCTGCACATCGCGCAGCGGATCGGCTATCCCGTCATTGTGCGTCCCGCATATACGCTCGGCGGATCGGGCGGCGGGATCGCGCATGATGAAACGGAGCTGAAGGAGATCGCATCCACGGGACTGGAGCTTTCTCCGATCACGCAGATTTTGGTGGAAAAATGCATCGCGGGCTGGAAAGAGATCGAGTTCGAAACCATGCGCGACGCGGCGGGAAACGTCGTCGCGGTCTGCTCGATGGAGAACGTCGATCCTGTCGGGATCCATACGGGAGATTCCGTTGTCGTCGCGCCCGCTCTGACGCTTTCGGATAAGGAATATCAGATGCTGCGCTCCGCGTCGCTGGATATGATCACCGCTCTGGGCATCGTCGGCGGCTGTAATTGCCAGTTCGCTTTGGATCCGGACAGCTTTTCCTACGCGGTCATTGAGGTCAACCCGCGTGTTTCCCGTTCCTCTGCGCTCGCCTCCAAGGCGACGGGCTACCCGATCGCAAAGCTGACGACCAAGATCGCGCTCGGTTATACGCTCGACGAGATAAAGAACGAGATCACGGGCATGACCTGTGCTTGCTTTGAACCGGCGCTGGATTATGTCGTCGTCAAATTCCCCAAATGGCCCTTTGATAAGTTCGCCGGTTCCAGCCGTACGCTCGGCACGCAGATGAAGGCAACGGGAGAGGTGATGTCCATCGCTCCGTCCTTTGAAATGGCGCTGATGAAAGCCATTCGCGGCGCGGAGCTGTCCATGGATACCTTAAACGCCCCGCCGCTGTCGGATCGCCCCGTGCGGGAGCGTCTTGCCGAACAGAACGACAGGCGGCTCTTTACGGTATTCGAAGCGCTTAAAAGCGGCGTTTCCGTCGAGGAAATTCACCAAATTACCAAGATCGATCGGTTTTTCCTGTCGCATCTGAAAACCCTTGCCGATTTTGAAATGCATCTTGCGTCCGACGGGCTTTGCGAGGGGGATTTCGAAAAGGCAAAGCGATTCGGCTATCCGAACGACGCGCTGAAGCGGATGTGCGGCATCAGTGCGCTTCCCGAACTGCCGTTTTCCTATAAAATGGTGGATACCTGCGCCGCGGAGTTTCGCGCGCAAACACCCTATTTCTACTCTACCTGTGACGGATATTGTGAGGCAAGCGCTTTTGCGCGTTCCGGCAAGCCGACCGTTTTGGTGCTCGGCTCCGGACCGATCCGCATCGGGCAGGGCATTGAATTTGATTACAGCTCCGTGCATTGCGTACGTACCCTGCGGGAGCTTGGCTATGACGTCGTGATCGTCAATAACAACCCCGAAACCGTGTCCACCGATTATGATACGGCGGATCGGCTGTATTTTGAGCCGCTTTGTCCGGAGGATGTCATGAATATCATCCGTGTGGAGCAGCCCATCGGCGTGGTGGTCGCGTTCGGCGGTCAGACTGCGATCAAGCTGACCAAGTTTCTGGACGAGCGGGGCATTCGTATTTTGGGTACGTCCGCGGACAGCATCGACCTTGCCGAGGATCGCGCAAGGTTTGACGCATTGCTGGAAACGTTCGGCATTCGCCGTCCGATGGGAATGGGCGTGCGTACCGCCGAGGAAGCGCTTCAGGCGGCGGAAACGCTCGGCTATCCGGTTTTGCTGCGTCCGTCCTATGTCATCGGCGGGCAGAATATGACCATCTCCCGATCCGCGGAGCAGACGCGCCGCTATATGGATGTCATTCTTTCGGGCGGCATCGAAAACCCGGTGCTGGTGGATCGCTATATGCCGGGTACGGAGCTGGAAGTGGATGTGATCTCGGACGGGGAAACGGTTCTGATTCCCGGAATCATGGAGCATATCGAGCGTGCGGGCGTACACAGCGGGGATTCCATAGCGGTCTATCCGCCGTACAACCTGAGCGATAAATTTCTGCAAAAGATCTGTGACGCTTCGGAAAAACTCGCCAAGGCGATGAAAACCAAGGGCTTGGTCAATATTCAGTACCTGATCTGGCAGGACGAGCTGTACGTGATCGAAGTCAATCCCCGCGCGTCCCGTACCGTTCCGTATATCAGTAAGGTGACGGGAATTCCGATTGTAGATTTGGCATCACAGGTTATTTTGGGAGCAAAGATTAGGGAGTTAGGTTATGAACCGGGATTAGCGAGGAAATCGGATTATATTGCGATTAAAATGCCGGTATTCTCTTTTGAAAAGCTTCGTGGTGCTGAAATCAGTCTGGGACCGGAAATGAAATCAACGGGAGAATGTCTTGGTATTTCTAAAAACTTTAATGAGGCATTATGTAAAGCCTTTTTAGGTGCAGGT
>CAYPYA010000253.1:0-1771 GCA_964414775.1 uncultured Ruminococcus sp.
CGGAACGCGGTTCAGATCGATCTGCAATCCGTCCGCCAGCTCTCCGATCGCGACGGACACGCCGCCCGCTCCGAAATCGTTGCAGCGCTTGATCAGCTTGGTTGCGTTCGGGTTGCGGAACAAACGCTGTAATTTGCGTTCTTCGGGCGCGTTGCCCTTTTGCACCTCCGCGCCGCAATTCTCCAGAGAATGCAGGGTGTGCGACTTCGACGAGCCTGTCGCACCGCCGCAGCCGTCGCGTCCCGTGCGCCCGCCCAACAGAATGATGACGTCGCCGGGGATCGGGCGTTCACGGCGGACGTTTTCTGCCGGAGCGGCGGCGATCACCGCTCCGATCTCCATACGCTTGGCAACGTATCCGTCATGATACAGCTCGTCCACCATGCCGGTCGCAAGACCGATCTGGTTTCCGTAAGAGGAGTACCCCGAAGCCGCCGTCGTGACGATCTTGCGCTGCGGCAATTTGCCGGCAAGCGCTTGCCGGACCGGCTGCAGCGGATCTCCCGCACCCGTCACACGCATCGCGGCGTATACGTACGCGCGTCCGGAAAGTGGATCGCGGATCGCGCCGCCGATACAGGTCGCCGCTCCGCCGAACGGTTCGATCTCGGTCGGGTGGTTGTGCGTTTCGTTTTTGAACAGCAGCAGCCAATCCTCTGTTTTTCCGTCATGCTCGATCTGGATTTTGACGGTGCAGGCGTTGATCTCTTCCGATTCGTCCAGCTTATCGAGCTTTCCCTGCGCACGCAAAGCCTTGGTCGCAAGCGTTGCGATATCCATGAGGTTGACGGGCTTGGTACGGTTCAACGCCTTACGCGTTTGCAGGTATTCCCGATAGGTGCGCTCCAATAACGGGTCTTCAAACGTGACCTTGTCGATGGTGGTGGAAAAGGTGGTGTGCCGGCAATGATCGGACCAATAGGTGTCGATCATCTTCAGCTCCGTGATGGTCGGATCGCGCTTTTCCTGACGGAAATAGGTCTGACAGAAGCGGATGTCGTCCGCGTCCATGGCAAATCCGGCTTTGGTCAGATATTCCTGCAGCTGTTCGTCCGTAAAGGAGCAGAAGCCGTCGATCGTGTCCACCTCGGTCGGAATTTTGTAATTTGCCCGTAAGGTTTCGGGCATGTCAAGCGACGCCAAGCGGCTTTCCACCGGATTGACGACATATTTTTGAATGGAAGCGTAGGCTTCCTCGGAAAGCGTTCCGTACAGCAGATAGACCTTTGCGGTACGGACGACCGGACGGTCGCCCTGCGACAGGATCTGGATGCATTGCGCCGCGGAATCCGCGCGCTGATCGAACTGTCCGGGCAGATATTCCACCGCGAAAACCCTGCTTGCGCCGTCGGGCAGCTCGGTATACACGGTGTCCAGCTGCGGCTCGGAAAAGACGGAACGAACCGATTGGTCAAACAAAGCCCTGTCGATGTTTTCCACATCGTAGCGGTTCAAAACGCGAACGCGCTCCAGCCCGTCGATCAGAAGCAGGGTCGTCAGATCGTTTTGCAGGGCGGAAGCCTCCGCATCCAACCCTTCTTTTTTCTCTACATAAACGCGATAAACCATTTTTTAGCAACGACCCCTTTCCCGTAAAACGGAAAGTGCTTTCTGTCCGATATCCTTTCGACAGTAGGCGTTTTGGAAGTGTACGTTCGGAACATTCCGATAGGCGCTGTCGATCGCTTCGGGCAAAGTGTCTCCCGTCGCAACGACGCAAAGCACGCGCCCGCCGTTTGTCAGCAGCGTACCGTTTTCCTGCTTCACGCCC
>CAYPYA010000254.1:0-2067 GCA_964414775.1 uncultured Ruminococcus sp.
GGCGTCGGATCGGGAACTTTTCGCGTTGCGTCGGAATCTGGAAGTATTTTTTCCGTTTTTCGGAAGCATTCCGTTGTCCGTTCTGTTCAATCATCGGGAAGAGCCGTCGCTGATCGTTTTGAACGGAACCTCTCTTGCGAAGGTTGCGCTTGTAGATACATCCTTGCATACCTTTGTGTTGTATGTCGCCGGGATCGTGACGGGATTGCCGCTGCTTCCTGCTTGGATTCGACCGTATTTTTTATTGTCTTATCCGGTGACGCTTCTTTTTATGATCAGTCTTGCGCTGTTTACCCGGTTTTTGTTCGGTATCAGATATGGAAATATCGCCCTCTATACGCTTTTGTTTTTTCTGCTGTATGTTCGAAGCGGTCTATCCGATCGTGTGATCACGCAGTCATTGTGCCTTAGCGATCCGTTTGTGGGTGCATATGCGCATGGCGTTTTCGCAGGGGATGGGGGAATGTGGTATGTGCTTGATCGTGTCCTGATCCAAAACCGATTGCTTGCGCTTTGCATTTCCGCATTCCTTTTGCTCGGCAGCGTTCTTCTTTCACGTCAGAAACGGCTTTATGATTGAGAGGGAGCTTTTATGAACCTTACGATCGACCATCTTTCCAAGAAATATTCGCACGGAACGCTTGCCTTGCAGGACGTCAGCCTTGAGATCGGCGGCGGTGTCTTCGGTCTGCTTGGCAGAAACGGCGCAGGGAAAACCACCTTGATGCGTATCATTGCCACGGCGATTAAGCAGTCGGGCGGCAAGGTATTGTTCGACGGAAAGGAAACGAGCAAGCATCTGAAAGAGTTCCGATCCACCCTTGGATATCTGCCGCAAAGCTCTTCTTTGATGCCCGGGATGAATATTTACGAATTTCTCGACTATGTGTGCGTGCTGAAAGGAATCACCAAAAAGAGTAACCGCATCGACGAGATCGACCGATGCGTGCAGATCGTTGGCTTGCAGGAGGAAAAGAAGAAGCGGCTGCGTAGTTACTCCGGAGGAATGTTACGGCGGGCGGGAATTGCACAAGCGCTTCTCGGCTCTCCGAAGCTATTGATCATCGACGAACCGACTACCGGACTGGATCCGGAAGAACGATTGTATTTTCTCAATCTGCTGTCTCGCATCAGTTATACGCAAACCACGCTGCTTTCCACACATATCATTCATGATATCGAAAGCATTTGTGAAAATGTTTGCGTTTTGGAACAGGGAAAATTGATGTATGCCGGCTCGACCTCGGATATGATCCGACAACAGGAAAATCGGGTTTGGCAGGTCACTTGTGAGCCGGGCGAGGAAGAAGTTATGAAGCAGCAGTTGAAGGTCGTTTCGGTATCTTATAACGCGGGAAGACCGACGGTCCGCTATCTTTCCGATGTATCCGTTGCGGATGGCTCCGAACAGGTCGTTGCGACGTTGGAAGACGCCTATATTGGTTTATTGGGTGGCGTGAAACGATAGGGATGATTGGAAAGAGGCTGACGAATGACCGTTTATCGAAAATGTTTTCGGCAGACATGGAAGACAATGGTCTGCTCTCCGTTGTTTTATATTGTTCTTTGTGCAGTTCTTCTGGTATTCGTAGATCGCTTGCGCGATCCCGGAGATATAGATTTGACCTATAATTTCCATAAAGTTCTATCAAATCTTCCGCTTGGCGGATTGGAGTTCGCCGTTCCGTTATTGCTTGCGGTTATGGTCAGTACGAATATTCTCAGCGAACGGAAAAACCGTTTTTTGGATATACAAACGGTTTCCGGATCTTGTATGATCGTGCGATATGCGGCTAAAGTAATGGCGTATATTACATTGGGGTTGAGCGTCTCATTTCTGATGACATTTGGCTGTTTCCTTGGTGTTTTGGCGATGACGAAAGGACTGGAGGGCAGTTCCTACGGCATCGCGGAGGCTTTTTATCTGACCTTTGTCCGATGGGTTGCATATGCGGTTCCGGCTGTTTTTCAGTATGTTTCTTTGGCGATGCTTTGCACATTGCTCGTTCACTCGGCAGCTTGCGGGATCGTGGCATGTGTATTTTACAATTTTCTGATCACCTTTTT
>CAYPYA010000255.1:0-1641 GCA_964414775.1 uncultured Ruminococcus sp.
GTTCTCCGCTGCCGAACCGCGGCGCGAACGGAAAAGACGGTTCGGAGGGGCAATGCAAATACGGAACGAACGCCGACGGATCTTTGGAGGAGCGTCTGTCTTCGGAAGGAAAAGCGAATATGGAACTCATAAAAACGACAAAGCTCACGAAATACTACGGCAAGGCAAGAGGGATCACCCAACTCGACCTGACGGTGGAGCAGGGCGCGTTCTTCGGCTTCATCGGCCCGAACGGCGCGGGAAAATCCACGACCATCCGCACGCTGCTCGGTCTGATCGCCCCCACCTCCGGCAGCGCCATGCTCTTCGGGAAGGATATCACGAAGGAAAAGGAATCCATTTTACGGAATATCGGCTACCTGCCCTCGGAAGCGTTGTTTTACCAAGGCATGCGGGTGCGGGACGTGCTGAAGCTGTCCGCCGATCTGCGGAAAACGGATTGCACGGCCGAATCCAAAATACTCTGCGAGCGTTTACAGCTTGACACGACCCGAAAGGTCGACGAGCTGTCCTTCGGCAACAGGAAAAAGGTCGCCATCGTTTGCGCCCTGCAGCATCGCCCCGACCTGCTGTTGCTGGACGAGCCGACAAGCGGGCTGGACCCGCTGATGCAAAAAGAATTTTTTGATATTTTGCGGGAGCGGAACAAGGCGGGCGCGACGGTCTTCCTCTCAAGCCACGTTCTGTCGGAGATCCAGCGAAACTGCACCCGTGCGGCGATCATCCGCGACGGAAGGATCATCGCATGCGGCGGTGTGGACGACCTCTCAAAGACAAGCGCGAAGCGCGTTACCGTTCACGGCAGCGTTGACTTCACGCAAACGGACGGCGTTCGCGACAGAACGGACACCGGCGACTCCGTCAGCTTCCTTTACAGCGGCGACATGAACGTTCTGCTCCGCACGCTGTCCGCCGGACAGGTAAACGACCTTACGGTCACGGAGCCGGACCTTGAGGAAGTGTTCCTGCACTATTACGAAAAGGACGGCGGTGCGAAATGACGCTTGTAAAACACGAATTGAGACAAGGCAAGACCTCGTTTTTGATATGGACGGCTTCGATCGGCTTTCTTCTCGTGATCTGCATTTTTCTGTTTCCGGAAATGAAGGCGCAAATGAGCGGCATCAGCGATATGTTCGCCTCCATGGGTTCTTTCAGCGAAGCGTTTGGAATGGATCGTTTGAACTATGGAACGCTCATCGGCTTTTACGCGATCGAGTGCGGCAATATTTTGGGGCTCGGCGGCGCGTTTTACGCTTGCCTTTGCGCGGCGGGCGTTCTCAGCAAGGAGGAACGGGACAAAACGGCGGAGTTTCTGCTGACCCATCCCGTCAGCCGCAAACGCATCGTTACCGAAAAGCTGATCGCGGTATTGCTTCGGATCACAGCCATGAATCTGATCATCTGCGCCCTTTCTCTCGGCGCGATCGCCGCTATCGGCGAGGCGATCCCGTGGAAGGAGCTTTGCCTTCTGCATCTGGGTTACTATCTGCTTCAGCTTGAGCTTGCGGGAATTTGCTTTGGTATTTCGGCGTTTCTTCGCAAGGGCAGCGTTGGTATCGGGCTTGGCATTGCCGCAATGATGTATTTTTTGAACCTGATCGCAAACATTGCCGACGTCGCCGGGTTTCTGAAGTACGT
>CAYPYA010000256.1:0-8499 GCA_964414775.1 uncultured Ruminococcus sp.
GCGACCTTGATATTGGAGCCGACGTCGATCTTCTTTTTATCGATCTTGACGCCGTGTTCCTGTTCCAGTTTTTCGCTGATGTCCTTGGACGTGACCGCGCCGTACAGTCTGCCGTCGGCGCCGCCCGTGGTCTGAAAGGACAGGGTGACGGCGTCCAGCTTCTTTTTCAATGCAAGCGCGTTCTGACGGTCCTGCTCTTCACGGAACGCGAGCGCCTGCTCACGGTTCTTCAGCTCGGTCAAGACCTGTGCGTCGGCTTCCTTTGCCAGCTTTCTGGGAAAAAGAAAGTTTTTTGCATATCCGTCGGAAACGTTGACGAGATCGCCCTTCTTTCCCTGTGCCTTTACATCCTGCAATAAAATGACTTTCATAAACTCAAAGACCACCTTTCTATTGATCCAAGTATTCGTTGATCGCCGCTTCCAGCATCAAGCGCGCTTTTCCCATATCCCGTACGGGAACACCGTCCTGTGCAAAGCGTGCACCCGCGGATTGGAAATGACCGCCGCCTCCGAGCCGTGCGACGATATTGACCACATTGAACGTACCGTCCGAACGGGCGGACAAGCAGACGCCGGAATCCGTCTGATACAATGCAAACGACGCGATGATCCCGCTGATCCCGACCAACCGCTCGGCTGATTTTGCCGCGGCGATCATATTCCGCGTATCGGAATCTACGTCATAATAGCAGATCATGAACTTTTCGCGGAACATGTATTTGGAGCTGTCAAACACTTCGATGCGCTCGAATTCTGCAACGTCCGTTTTGAACAGCAGCTTCGCTTTTGCCGGATCCGCACCCGCCGTACGCAGATAGGAGCAGGCACGGAAGGTACGCGAGCCGGTGTCTCTGGAAAAGAACTGGGTATCCAACAGGATCCCGATCATCAAAAGCTGGGCTTCCTCCGCGCGCAGCAGACTGTCCGGGAGCGACAGCTCCAGAATTTCGCAGACGATCTCGGAAGCGCTGGACGCGTTCGGGTCGATATTGGTCGGAGTCAGAACGTTTTCGTCCAGATGCTGATCCAACGTATGGTGATCGATAATCAAAACTCGCTGCGCGCTGTGATACAATTCCTCGGAAAAGAAATTCTTCGGATTGGACGCGTCCGTGATGATCAGCAGCGTATAGGGCGTCATCAGATCCATTCCGCGCCGCGCGTCCACAAACATCGTATCATATTCCGGCAGAGATTTCAGCATGTCAAACGCATTGGCAATGTTTCTCTCCTGCTTATCGGTCACGATATTGACCGGCTTCCCCAAAAAGGTCGCCAGCTTGGCAATTCCCACATTGGAGGCGATCGAATCGAAATCGGGTCTTTGATGCCCCATGATCAATACGTTGCTGCTGGTACGGATATGATTCATCAACAGATCGCGGCAGATACGGGAACGAATGCTGGTTTGCTTTTGCACCGACTTGGTTTTCCCGCCGAAGCTCCGATAGCCGTCCGCCGTTTTGATCACAGCGGTCGCGCCGCCGCGCCTGAACGCGATACGAAGCGCGTTTTGTGCGCTTGCCTGCTTGTCCGCCAGACTGCCCTCCTCCTCGGAAACGCCGATGGAAATGGTCAGCGGCAACGTATAGTTTCCGGCGGAAAGCTCGTAGATCTGATCGATGATGGAAAATTTGCTTTCCTCGATCTCGGCAAGGCGGCTGTGGTCGAACAGAAGAACGAATTTCCCGTCTTCGTATTCCAGCAGGACGGCTTGCAATGTTTTCGCCCAATCGGTCAAAGCAAGGTTGATCTTCGCGGAAGCGAGACGGAAGGACTCGTCACCGTTTTGCGAAAGCTCCGAGGCGTTATCCACCGCGATGAATGCGAGCATGGTATTGCGGTCGGACAGCTCCTGCTGCAGCTCGTATTCCTTGGTCGAATCCATCCAGAAGGTCGCGTAATAGCGATGCTTGCTTTTGGAGCGAAGCTCCAGAACGCGTACACGGTAAAACCCGTCCTTGGTACGCAGCTCAAAGAAATCGGATTCAGACGCCCAAAGCTGCGCCAGCTTCTCATAGGCAAACTGTCCGTCGAAAATCTTTTCCGTGGACGGCAACAAAACGTATCCGTTCATTTCCGACAAAGACTCAAAGCATGTATTCGCCCATACGATCTTATTCTTCTCCCCGACCAGCAAAACGGGTGCTTCCACCGCCTTAAGCGTATTGGCAAGGATCGAAGAAATATCCTTTCCGGAAAAATAACGGAACAAATGCAGATGCACGCCGCTGCCGCGTGCGAAGAAAAACAGTACAAACAGAGCCGTCAGCACGGTAAACGTCAGACCGACATACACAGAGACGCGGTAGAGAAAAACGCAGGACGACGCCATCAAAAGCATGGCAATGATGCCGTCGATCAATCGCTGTACATTGTTTTTCATGAACCTGTCTCCTGTTCCGAAACGTTTTTCTTTTCTTCTCTATACTATTATAACCGAGTGTTTCCCGCCTGTCAAGCAATTCGCGTTATTTCCCATTAAGGATCATATGTTACGCCCGCCGCCGGCAGATGCTCCTTACGGTAACGCGCCGGTCTTTCCAGCGGGACGGTCAGCGGATCGTAAGGGATGACCGAAACCACCTTTTTATCCTTTTTCAGCGTGATGACGGTCGCACCGCCCGACGAACGGGTGGTTTTTTCGACGACCTGCTTTGCACGGATCAGCAAAGCGCGTTTATCCTCCGTTTGCAGAAGGTATTCCGCAGACGCATCTCCCAAAAATACGCCGACCGCGGGACATCCGTCGTACAGCGCCGCCGTAAGCTTTTTACGGTTGGTCTTGGTCTGATACGCCCCAAGCGGCACGCGAACCGCTTTTCCGTTTTCAAAGAACACGACCAGCTGACCGTCATAGCTTTTCAGCGGAACGGCGGCGACGACGCGTTCGTTCTGCTCGAACGACAGCGCTGCGGGAATATAGGTTCCCAAGGAGGACGCCTTGCAATCCTCAAAATCGCTCATGCGGGCTTTGTACACCTGTGCAAGCGAGGTGAAAAACAGTATTTCGTAACCGTTGGAAAGTTCCTGCTTATACAGCAAGGAATCATTTTCCTTGAATTTCTGCACATCGCTGCCGCGCAGGGACGCGGGCGTACATTTCTTGAAATACCCCTCTTTGCTGATGAACATGACGCAGGGATAGTCGTCAACCGTTTCGGTCAGGTCGACCTCCGTCAGCTCGTCCGGATCCAAAATATGGGTCTTACGGGGAATTCCGTATTTTTCGGAGATTTGAGAAAGCTGTTTTGCGATCACCGTTCGGATGCGTCGGTCGCTTCCGATCAGCAGATTGAGTTCCTCGATCGCTTTTTCCAATTCCTCGATCTCATCGATGCGGTTGATGATGTGCTCGCGGTTGAGGTTTCGCAGCTTGATTTCCGCAACATACTCCGCCTGTGCCTTATCGATGCCGAACCCGCTCATCAGATTGGGAACGACGTCCTTTTCGCTTTCCGTCTCACGGATGATGCGGATCGCTTTGTCGATATCCAGAAGGATCTCCTTCAAGCCGTACAGCAGATGCAGTTTATCGCTTTTTTTGGTCAGATCGAAAATATAGGTACGCCGCAGGCATTCCACACGGAACGCGACCCACTCGTCCAGAATGTCCAGAACGCCCAACGTTCTCGGAACACCGCCGACCAGCACGTTGAAATTACAGGAAAAATCGTTTTCCAGAATATGCGCCTTGTTCAGCCGCGCGATCAGTTTTTCCGCATCCGCACCGCGTTTCAGGTCGATGCCGATCCGCAGACCGTTGATGTCCGTTTCATCGCGGATATCGTTGATCTCCTTGATTTTCCCGGTCTTTACCAGCTCGATGATGGCGTCTTTGATTTTTTCGGAGGTGGTGGTATACGGAATTTCCGTGATCTCGATGCGGTTGGCGCGCGCGTCATAGGAATAGCGGGAACGCAATGTGACCGAACCGCGTCCGCTCGCGTAGATATCCCGCAGTTTATCACGGTCGTTAATCAACAGTCCGCCGGTGGAAAAATCCGGTCCCTTCAAAACGTCGAGCAGTTGTTCGACGTCGAAATCGGGCTGCTTGATGAAGCGGACCGTCGCTTCGCAGACCTCCCGCAGGTTAAACGAGCAGATGGTGCTTGTCATACCGACGGCGATCCCGTTGTTTGCCGAAACCAGAATGTTCGGGAAAGCAGTCGGCAGCAGCGCAGGCTCAGTGGTCGATCCGTCATAGTTGGGAACCATATCCACCGCGTCGCAGTCGATGCCGTCGAAAATTTCCTCACTGATCTTTGCCAGCTTGCACTCGGTATATCGGGAAGCGGCGTACGCCATATCGGAATACTGTTTCCCGAAGCTCCCCTTTGACTCGACAAACGGATGCAGCAGCGCCTCTTTTCCTGTCGTCAGGCGCACCAGCGTTTCGTAAATGGAGGAGTCGCCGTGCGGGTTGAGAACCATCGTCTGCCCGACGACCTTCGCGCTTTTGGCTTTCGGACCGCTTTGCAGCCCCATTTTATACATGGTATACAGCAGTTTCCGGTGAGCGGGCTTGAACCCGTCGATCGCGGGGATCGCGCGGGACACGATCACGCTCATCGCATACGGCATATAGTTGTTTTCCAGCACTTCCGTAATGCGGACGTCCTGCGGTTCCGCCGCGG
Organism: uncultured Ruminococcus sp.; assembly: GCA_964414775.1. Classification (GTDB taxonomy): domain Bacteria; phylum Bacillota; class Clostridia; order Oscillospirales; family CAG-382; genus Coliplasma. The sequence goes on from CAYPYA010000256.1 coordinate 4,640, forward strand.
GAAGCTGTATCGCTTCGGGCGTTTTTTTCTTAGCCATAGACCAAACCCTCTCCTTTTTGTCGCGCGAAAGCGTCAGATATCCGCAAGCTCATAGTATTTGGCACCGTATTCCGCGATCAGTTCCTTTCGACCGCTCAGATTGTTGCCGAGCAGGACGTCAAACATTTCGTACGTTTTTTGCTCGTCCTCGGGCATGATCCGAATGAGACGGCGGGTCGCGGGATGCATGGTCGTGCGGGACATCATATCCGGATTGTTCTCGCCAAGCCCTTTGGAGCGCTGAATGGTATACTTTTGCCCGTCCAGCTGTTCCAGAATGGACTGTTTTTCCGCTTCGTCATAGGCAAAGTAGGTCTCGTCCTTGCAATTGATCTCATACAGCGGCGTTTCCGCGATATAGACGCGTCCTTCCCGGATCAGGGTCGGGAGCAGACTGTGGAACAATGTCAGGATCAGCGTCCGGATCTGATAACCGTCCACGTCCGCATCCGTACAAATGATGATCTTGCTCCAGCGAAGCGAGGACAGATCGAACGTGGACAGATTTTTTCCGCGCTGTGATTTGATCTCCATGCCGCAGCCGATGACCTTGATCAGATCCATGATGATATCATTTTTCATGACCTTTTCCATGGATGCCTTCAGGCAGTTCAAGGTCTTGCCCCGAACCGGAATGATTGCCTGGAACTCCGCTTCCCGCGCCAGCTTGCAGCTGGTCAAAGCGGAATCACCCTCGACGATATACAACTCGCAAAGCTGCGGGTCTTTTGAGCGGCAGTTGACGAACTTCTCCACCGTATTGGCGATGTTATCCACCGGCTGGTTCAGTTTTTTCTTCATATGGATCCGCATCTGATCCGCGGATTCACGGGAACGCTTATTGACAAGCACCTGTTGGCAGACCTGATCCGCATACGCGGGGTTTTCCGCAAAATAGGCGTCCAGCGATTGCTTGAAAAATTCGGTCATCGCCTTGGTGATGAAGGCGTTGTTGATCGCTTTTTTGGTCTGGTTCTCATAGGAAGTCTGCGTGGAAACGGAATTGACGATCAGAGCAAGCGAATTTCTCACGTCGTCAAAGGTGACCTTGGATTCGTTTTTCGTGTATTTATTCTTTTCCGAGCAGTATTTATCGATCGCGTACACGAACGCCGCCTTCGTCGCCTTATCCGGACAGCCTCCGTATTCCAAAAACGAGGAATTATGATAGTATTCCAGCAGATTGACCTCGTTGGAAAAGCAAAACGCGAAATCGATCTTCAGCTTATAGTCCGGCTTGTCCGGGCGATCCCTTCCGACCCGTTCACAGGAATATTCCTGAATCGGCGTCATACCTGTATCCCCGACCAGCTCCGCCATATAGTCCACAATGCCGTGCTCATAATAGAAGCTCTGGGTTTCAAACGGGCCCTCGGGACTTTGCCAGTTCAAATGAAGGGTCAGACCCGCGTTGACGACCGACTGCTTGCGCAGGGTACGCGTAAAAAAGTCCAAAGAAATGTTGGTATCCGTAAACACGTCGGAATCGCTTTTCCAGCGAACGACCGTTCCGGTTTTAGACTTCGGGCAGGGCTCCTTTTCCAGCGTGCCGACCGGCTCGCCCTTTTCAAAGCGTATGCTGTACTTTGTTCCGCGCTGATAGGACGTGACCTCCATAAATTCGGAGGCGTACTGCGTTGCGCAAGCGCCCAGACCGTTCAGACCGAGCGAATACTCATACGCTCCCCCGTTGTCGTTATCGTATTTCCCGCCCGCATACAGCTCGCAATAGACAAGCTCCCAGTTATAGCGCTGTTCCTTTTCGTTCCAGTCCAACGGCACACCGCGTCCGAAATCCTCCACGGTCATGACGTGGTCCGCGTCAACCGTGACATTGATGACCTTGCCGTACCCCTCGCGGAACTCGTCGATGGAATTGGAAAGGATCTCAAAAAAGGAATGCTCGCATCCCTCCAGTCCGTCCGAACCGAAAATGACGGCAGGCCGTTTGCGTACACGGTCCGCGCCCTTCAGCATGGAAATGCTCTGACTGCCGTATTCCTCGTTTTTCTTTGCCATACCGTTCCTCTAACGCCTTTCTCGGTTTGCTTCTTTATTTGCGCGGATCGTAAAAACCGACCTTCCGATACACCTTGGAAAGCGTTTTGCGCGCCGTATAGGCGGCGTGCTCCGCGCCCTCGATCAGAATTTTGTCAAGGTATGCGCGATCCGCCATGTACCGTTCGTATTCCGATTGCAGTTTGACCAGCTCGTCCGCGATCACCTCGCCGACAGCGGATTTGAATTCGCCGTACCCTTTGCCGGAAAACTCGGCTTCGATCTCCCGCATGCTCTTTCCCGTCATGCAGGAATAGATGTTCATCAAATTGTTGATCCCGTGCTTTCCCTCGGCGAAACGCACTTCCCCGTCGGAATCCGTTACCGCTTTGCGGACCTTGCGCATGATCGTATCCTTGCTGTCCAAAACAAAGATCGTGCCGTCGCCAACTTCGGATTTGCTCATCTTACGGGTCGGATCGGAAAGCGAACCGATCTTCGCGCCCGTCTCCGTCGTCATGCCCTTCGGGATGGTAAAGGTTTCGCTGTATACGTTGTTGAAGCGGACCGCGATATCTCTCGTCAGCTCCAAATGCTGCAGCTGATCGTGACCGACGGGAACATATTCCGCCTGATACAGCAGAATATCCGCCGCCATCAGAACCGGATAGGTATACAAACCGCCGTTGATATTATCGGCATGACGGGCGGATTTATCCTTGAACTGCGTCATACGGTTCAGTTCTCCCATCATGGCATAGCAATCCAGCACCCATGCAAGCTGTGAATGTGCCGGAACCATGCTCTGCAAAAAGATCACGCTTTTTTGCGGATCGATCCCCGCCGCCAGATACAAAGCAAGCGTCTTGACGCAGTTTGCGCGCAACTCCGCGGGAACCTGCCGCACCGTAATGGTATGCAAGTCCGCCAGCATGTAGTAGCAAAGATAGTCGTCCTGCATGGAAACCCAGTTTTTCAGCGAACCGAGATAGTTTCCGAGTGTCAACACACCGGATGGCTGAATGCCGGACAGAACCACTTTTTTCGTTTCGTTTGTTTCCATGATCGTAAGAACCTCTCTTTACAAAAACATCTATGGATTGTCATGATACCATACCCATGTTACCATATTTTGTATTATAACACATGAACGAATGAATTTCAATAAATTTTTCTATAAAAAACATATTTACTTTTTGTTTTTCCTGTTGTATAATGAAAAAAATCAAAGAAGAGAAAGGATGTCATTGGTAATGAAAAAAATCGTGGTCGAGACGTCCGCAAGGCACGTTCACCTGTCAGAAGCGGATCTGCAGGTCCTGCTCGGAGAGGGCAAGGAGCTGACGGTCAGAAAAATGCTTTCGCAGCCCGGTCAGTTTGCCAGCAACGAGCGCGTCAGTCTCGTCGGACCGAAAAACACGATCAGCAACGTTCTGATCCTGGGACCTGTCCGCAAGAATACGCAGGTCGAGATCTCCTTGACGGACGCGCGGACGCTGGGTGTGACCGCACAGATCCGTGAATCCGGCGATATCGAGGGAACGTCCGGCATCAAGATCGTCGGTCCCGCCGGCGAATTGGAGATCGACAAGGGTGTGATCGCCGCAAAACGTCATTTGCATCTGGATACCGCGACTGCCGCGGAGATGGGGCTTTCGGACAAGCAGGTCGTGTCCGTTAAAGTAGACGGCGAACGCGGACTGACCTTCGGCGAAGTGGTGGTACGCGTCAGCGACCAGTATGCTCCCGCCGTGCATCTGGACACCGACGAGGCGAATGCCGCCGCGCTGTCCGGCGAGGTCTACGGAGAGATCATCCGATAA
>CAYPYA010000257.1:0-4263 GCA_964414775.1 uncultured Ruminococcus sp.
GTCCGGGCGGCGTGGTGGTCGCGGCGGCATCCGAAGAAGGCGGCGTGGTCACGAACGGGATGAGCTTCCACGCGCGCGACGGTAAGAACGCCAACAGCGCTCTGCTTTGCGAGGTTTTGCCGGAGGATATCCCGGGCGGACTGTTTTCCGGCATGGAACTGCAGGAAGCGCTGGAACGCCGCGCGTTTGCGGCGGGCGGCGGGCAATATAAAGCCCCGGCGCAAACGGTCGGGGATTTTCTTGCCGGAAGGGCTTCCGTCTCCTTTACGGGGGTACAGCCGAGCTATCCGCGCGGGGTAACGCCCTGCGACCTGCAGACCGTTCTCCCGCCGTTCGTTTCGACGGCTTTACGGGAAGCGCTTCCCGTATTCGGACGCAGGATCAAGGGCTTTGACCGTCCGGACGCGGTGATGACCGGTGTGGAGAGCCGAAGCACCTCGCCTTTGCGCATCCCGCGCGATGAAAGCTATCAGTCGCTTGCGGGCTTGTATCCGATCGGAGAGGGCGCGGGGTACGCGGGCGGCATCATTTCCGCCGCCATCGACGGCTTGAAATGCGCCGAAGCCATCGTCACGCTTTGATATGAAACGCCTGCAGGAGCGTATCGGTCTCGTCCGAAACGTGAGACGTGACCGTAACGAGGTAAACAGCACCGTCATGCGAGCGGTACAGCTGCTTCTGGAACACCGCTTCCCCATCCGAGAACGCGGAAAGGAAGAGCGCGTCCGTTTCCTGCCCTAAGAACGTGACGGTCCGCACGTCCGCTTTGACCTCGGAAGCGCCCGCGTCTTTCCAAGCGGAGACAAGCGAGGAACGCGCCTCCTGCAAAAGCAGCTCCTGCGTCAGCCCGTTGGTCAGGGTCAGCTCCGTGATAAACACACTGACCGACCGCTTCCCGTCGCGGGAGCGCGCGGAAAACAGCTCTCCGCCCTGCCCCGGCTCGCGGACTTCCCAATCGGTCGGCAGGGTGAAGCATACGTTCTCATAAGCGGGGCGATCGGGGTCGGGCAGCAGCGAGATGGCCCCGTCGGAGCGGGTTCCTCCCGATCCGCTCGTTCCCGCAGCGTGCGACGTGTCGCCCGATACGTCCGACGGATCCTGTTGCGCATGACAGCCGCACAGCAGGATGCAGAGAAAGAGCAGGCAAAGCATTCGTTTCATCAAAACAGCATTCCTTTTTTGTTTCTTCATAGGCTTATTATACGGTGTCAAAGGTATTTTGTCAAGCCCTGATGAGAGCGGCGGAGTTTCCGCATGACATTCCTTGCTCTCCCTATTGCATTTTTCGTGTTTGCGTGCTATAATCCACATAATGAAAGAAAGGGACGGTGCGCCTTATGAACATTGTCATCATCGGCGGCGGAACGGTCGGAGAAGCGATCTGTTCACAGCTTGCGACGGAAAAGCATAACATTACCGTTGTGGATGAAGACCCCGCCGCGCTCGAGGAGATCACCAACCTCTGCGACGTGTTCGGCGTGGTCGGAAACGGTGCGGACGTGTCCGTTTTGAAAAAGGCAGGCGTGGAAAAAGCCGATCTGCTGATCGCGGTCACCTCCGGAGACGAGATCAACATTCTTTGCTGTCTGGCTGCCAAGCGGCTGGGCATCGCGTACACCATCGCGCGGGTACGAAACCCGGAGTACGCCGATCTGATGCAGCTGTTCCGCAAGGATCAGAGCATTCTGTTCACCATCAACCCGGAATACGCCGTCGCCAAGGAAATTTACCGTATGCTGCGTTTCCCCGCGGCGTCCAAGATCAGTACGCTGTGCCGCGGACGCGTCGAGATCGCGGAATTTACCATTCCCGCCGATTCTCCGATCTGCGGCATCACGCTGAACGATCTGCGCGCCAAGCTGAGCATCCGCTTCCTGATCTGCGGCGTTTTGCGCGGAGACGAAGCGTACATTCCGTCGGGGCAATTCTGCATCGAGGCGGGAGACGTGATCTGCGCCACCCTGCCGGACGAGGAGATTTCCAAGTTTTTCGATGCGCTGGGCATGCGCAAGCAGGCGATCAAAAACGTCATGATCGTCGGCGGCGGACGCATCACCTACTATCTGGAATGGATGCTGCAAAAGAAGCGCATGCACTCCACGGTCATCGAAAAGGACGCCGAACGCTGCCGGTTGCTTTCGGAGCAGTTCTCCTGTACGGTCATACGCGGAAACGGAACGCGGCAGGATCTGCTGTTGGAGGAAGGGCTGGAAAGCAGCGACGCGCTGTTGGCGCTTTCGGACGCGGACGAGGACAACGCGATCATCTCGCTGTTTGCCAAAACCAAGAACGTCCGCAAGGCGGTCACGTTGATCCGCACCATGTCCTACGCGGATTTCTTCAAGCGCGTGGGGTTGGAAAGCATCGTTTCGCCGCGCTCCTCGACCGCTTCCTACATTCTGCGCTTTGTGCGATCGCTGTCGAACGTGCGCGGTTCGGAGATCGAATCCTTACACAAGATCCTGTCGGATAAGGTCGAAGCGTTGGAATTCATCGTCAAGGAACAGATCCCGGACCTGACGGACATTCCGCTCAGGGAACTGAACCTGCGAAAGGGCGTGCTGATCGCCTGCATCGTGCATCAGGACGACGTGATCATCCCGTCCGGCAACGACGTCATCAGCAACGGGGACACGGTCGTCGTCATCGCCACCGGCAAGAGGATGCAGGGCATCAAAGATATATTATCTTAAATATCTTACCATTCTAAATACTCTATCGATTGTAAAACGCAGTTTTACAATTGCTATTATTTGAAAGGAGCGTATCATGAACCGTCGTATGATCGGATATTTACTCAGCATCATTCTGCTGATCGAAGCGGCGCTTCTGACCGTTCCGATGCTGACTGCCGTGCTGTACGGCGAGTCGGTGCTTCCGTTTGTCTTTACCATTCTGCTTTTGCTTGCCGTCGCGCTTCCGTTTGCCGTGCGCAAGCCGGAAAACAACAGAATTTACGCCCGCGACGGATTTGTCTGTGTCGCCGGCGCCTTGGTGCTGCTGTCTGCGTTCGGTGCGATCCCGTTACTGTTTTCGGGAGTGATCCCGAACTACATCGACGCGTTCTTTGAAACGGTTTCGGGTTTCACCACGACCGGCGCGACCGTCCTGACGAAGATCGAGATCCACCCGCGCGGCATTCTGCTCTGGCGCAGCTTTACGCACTGGATCGGCGGCATGGGCGTTCTGGTGTTCATGATCGCATTGCTCCCGTCGGAGAACGGACAGGCGATCCATCTTCTGCGTGCGGAAACGACCGGTCCGACCAAGGGGAAGCTGGTTCCGAAGGTGCGGCAGACCGCGATCATCCTGTACGCGATCTACATCTTTCTGTCCGTTTTGCAGACCGTTCTGCTCTGTATCGCGGGGCTTTCGTTCTACGATGCGCTGGTCACGGCGTTTGCGACGGCGGGGACGGGCGGCTTTTCGGTCATGGACGCGTCCATCGCGGGATACCACAACCCGGCGGTGGAATGGATCACGGCGACGTTCATGCTGTTGTTCGGTGTCAATTTCAATATGTACTTCTTCCTGCTGATGCACCGCTTCCGGGAGGTCCTCAAAAATGAGGAGCTTCGCATCTACCTGTTGCTGTGCGCGGGCGCGGTGACCGTCATCGCGCTGAACACCGCGCGGATGTTTTCGGGTGCGGAGGAGTGTCTGCGCACCTCCTTCTTCCAAGTGGCCACCATCATGTCCACGACCGGCTTTGCGACATTGGACTACAACGCACTCTGGCCGGATCTTTCCAAAACCGTTTTGGTCTTTTTGATGCTGATCGGCGCCTGTGCCGGTTCGACGGCGGGCGGGCTGAAGGTGTCCCGCGTGACCATGCTCGTCAAGGGCATGGTGCGGGAGGTCCGACATATCGTCAAGCCGCGCTCGGTCAACACGGTACGCAGCAACGGAGAAGCCGTTCCCACGGAGACGCTGCACCGTGCGACCAACTACCTGTCCATTTACTTCTTCATCATTCTGATCACCACGCTGCTGCTGTCCGTTGACGGGTTCGGGCTGGAAACCAATCTGACCGCGACGCTCGCCTGTGTGAACAACATCGGTCCGGGGCTCGGCATGGTCGGACCGGTCGGGAATTTTTCCCTGTATTCGTGGTTTTCCAAGCTGCTGTTGTCGCTGAATATGCTGTTCGGCAGGCTGGAATTGATGCCCGTTCTGATCCTGTTCTCCCCCGCCGCATGGAAGCGGCATTGAAACGAATCGCAAAAAAGGAAAGCCTTGCGTTTTCCTTTTTTTCTGCCGAAA
>CAYPYA010000258.1:0-2245 GCA_964414775.1 uncultured Ruminococcus sp.
ATCGTTTTCTCGTTTAACAAAGCATACAGCTCGGGTATGAATCCGGGCGTACTCTCCCACTCAACATCTCGACCATACTCCAGTACCCCGTACAACCCGTTTCGGTACATCTCCACATACTTGGCGTGTTCTTCGCAAGTGCTTGAGCAAACCCTGTAAAAATGCGCATAATACAGATCTTTTGCAAGAGCGTCGAACGCACGCCGCACCTGCTTATCCTGCCAGTTTACACGAATCGCGACCCGAAACTCCGTATCGTCCCGTCCGGCGTAGATATCCAGCGCTTCCTGCAGCAGATTCTCCTCCTTGCCCGTCTTGATTTTCATATAGGCAGGCGTAATGATGTAAGGTCCGTTGTACTGCTCATACCGTTCCAACGCGCCCCTCAGCAGCTCCTCCACGCTGTCTCCCATGATATCCATGGAAAAATAAACGTATCTGTCGTTATAAAACGTCGCCATCGTCTTGTACGGGCCGCGATGCTCCGGCATCTCATCGATCAATACAAGCGCAATTACCGTCTCGTTGTCCAGCAGCGAACGAATCGCTTTCTCGGGCAATTCGGCGTACAGAGTCGGGATATAATCGACACAGCAAAGCCAACAGGCTTCCTCATCATAGTAAAGGGTCCCGTAGAATCCGTCGGAAAAGTTTTGCCTGCACTTGGCGATATAGTCCGCACTTGCACCGAGCGTATCCCCTCCGTTTGTGCCGCGTCCGAAACGTTCCGCATCATAAAGATCCTTGAGAAGGCGATGAAACGCGCTGCGCCGCGCTCTTTTTGCTTCCGCTTCTTCCTCCGTATCGTCCACGCGGATCCCTATTTCATAGGTCACTTCCACTTGGACACGGTACACGGTATCCTGCCCGGCATAGCGTTGCAACGCTTCCGACACCCAGTCGATGTCCTCCTCCGCGTCTTTTTCCAAAACCTCCGCCATATGCGAACGCGTGACGACCTCCGGAACGTCAAGCGGCTCGCCGGACGAATCCTCCGACGGCGGATCGGCAGACACCCCGTACCCCGCCGAACCTTCGAGGATCGTTTCTTCCGCGCTGCCGCCGGAAGAAACGGAAGAAATGTCGGCAGACGAACAAGCCCCCAACAGCAAGCAGACGGCGCAAAACAGCATCAGCCATGCGATGTACGTCCTTTTTTTCATAAGGCTTCCCCCTCTTTGTTGGATTTTTTGTTTGAGTCATATTTAATATACACGTTTTTTCATTCATTGTCAAGGCTTTATCCTGAAAAAATCAAATATTTTAATATTTTTTCAATAATAAAAGGGAGTGCTTCCACAAAAGCACTCCCTTGCAAAAACAAGTTTGGCTTAATTCGTGGCGAACAGCCCAGCAATGTTGGACAGCGGCATGGTCTGCAGCCAGACGCGTCCCGGACCGGTGATCACGGTATTGAAGAAGCCCTCTCCGCCAAGCAGCTTATTCTTCATGCCTTTCACCGACTGGATGCTGATCTGACAGGTCGCGTCCATCGCCGCCAGATGACCGGTGTCCGCGACCAGCTGTTCGCCCGCCTTCAGCTCGTAGACCACAACGTGCCCGTCAAACTCGGCAAAAGCGACTCCGCTCCCGCTGAGACGCTGCATCACAAAGCCCTCGCCGCCGAACAATCCCGCGCCGATCTTGCGGTTGAGATGCGCCGAAAGCGTCACGCCGGGTTCCGCCGCCAGAAACGTGTGCTTCTGGAAGATCATATCGTTGCCGGGGATAATGTTAAACGCCCGGATCGAGCCGGGGAAGCTGGACGCAAACGCGATCATGCCCTCGCCGCCCTGCGCCGTGTAGATGTTCTGGAAGATGGATTCGCCCGAAAACATACGTCCGACCGCCTTGCCGACGCCGCCCGCCTTGGTCTCCATTTGCATGTTCGGAGACATCCACGACATCCCGCCGCCCTCCGTGATCATTTGCTCTCCCTGCGCAAGATGGCAGATCACGACCGGCAAGGTGTCGCCCTGAATTTCGTACCGCATACCGACATTTCTCCTTATTTGATAGATTGCAATGCTATTGTACGCTCTTTTCACGGAATTGTCAAGGCGCTTCCCGCGCCGACTTTGCGTTAAGGCAATGGGCAAAATAAAAGCGGGAGAGGTTGCTCTCCCGCTTTCCTGTTCACCAGTTCATCTGTTTCCACAGGCCCGCATAGTCCACGACTTCATTGTTTTCAACCGCCGTTTTCGATACAAAGTCCAAAAAATCTTTGGGGTCTACTCTGTTTTGG
>CAYPYA010000259.1:0-2425 GCA_964414775.1 uncultured Ruminococcus sp.
CGTTTGTCCTTCAGGGTGTTTTCGTAGAATTGCGAGGTCATATCGCGCTGTCCGTAGTAAGCGAGCGCTTCCAACGCATAGCAGGTCGCATCCAGATTGTCCACATTGGTGGTCGGGATCGCCAGTCCAGAGCACCAGTACACCGTAACGGGGGAAGCGTAGTTGTCCTGCGCTTCGCTTTGCTTCGGCATCGGGAGAATGCCGAACGGAATGCTTGCGTCACGCAGGGCGGCGCTGTTTGCCGCACGGATCTGGTTGGGCATGAACAGAGCGTTTCCGTTTGCGAAAACCTGCATATGACCGTTATAAACGTCTTCACCGGTGAACTGTCCCTTTCCGGTGATCTCCTGAATGGAGACGCAGGAATCATCCTTGAGGAAGGTATATACCTTGTCAAACGCGGCGTAGTTTGCCTCGGTGTCAATGGCGATCACGGGTTTACCGTCAACGTTCTTCGTCTGCGTCTGCTCAAATGCGTGCATGAATGCAACGGAATCGAAGCACTGCGCAGCCGTTCCCCAGATATCCGGTGTATTGGGGGACATTTCCATGCCGGTATCTCCGGCGTCGCGCGCAACCGTCTTGGACATCTCGTACATTGCGTCGATGGTCCATTTTCCGCTCTCGACCAGCTCGTACAGAGACGATACGTTGTAATCCGCGGTCACGTTGTTGCTGTCTGCAAGCTCCTTGTTGAAGTAGACCGCCCAGGTCGCTTCGTCGTCCGTGATGATCGCGTCTCCGGCGGCGAAATACACGCTGCCGAGAATCGAAAGCTGTTCTGTCATATTCTGATCCCAGTACGGCTGCTTGATATCCAGATAGCTGCTGTTCAGCCGCGTCAGATCGAAGAGCATGTCTCCGATCACCAGCTCCGAAAGATAGCGAACGCCTGCACAGATGACCTGATAGGTGTCGTCTCCGACCGTGATGACGTTCTTGGCTTCCTCGATCACCTTATTCTGGTTTTCCACGCGAGTCTGCTGTACTTTGATGCCGTATTCCTGCTCAAGCAGCTTGGCGCGGTTGTAGGAAGCGTCGTTCACGCGGTCGGCGTTCAGCGATTCCGCCGCCAACTCGCACTTGATGTAATCCGTTTCAGAACCCGTCAGAATGTTGATCGTGACGCCTCCGAAATCTTGTTTCTCAAGTCGGAAGCCGTCTTCGGATTTCGACTCGGTGCCGGAGCCCGCTTGCCCCGATTCGGTTGGATTCTTGTCCCCGCCGCAGGCCGCCAGCAGAATTCCGCTGAGACAGATGACCAACAGCAAGCACAGAATGCGATAGAGGTTCTTTGCTTTCATAGGATCGATCCTTTCTGAAAAATATTTTTTATGGTTTGTTTTATTTATCGGAAATATGTCACGGCGGCGTCGAACATGCCGATGGAGAAATCTCCGTCGACGTTTTGGTACAATCCGTCCCCGACGCGCTCCGAATGCCCCATCTTGCCGAACACGCGTCCGTCGGGGGAGGTGATGCCTTCGATGGCAAAGGCGGAATTGTTCGGATTGAAACGGATGTCCGAGGTCGGCTTGCTTTCAAGATCGACATACTGTGTGGCGATCTGTCCGTTTGCCGCCAGCTGTCGGATCAACGCATCCGATGCGTAGAAGCGTCCCTCGCCGTGCGAGATCGGAACGGTGTATACGCCGCCCTGCTTTGCGTTCATCAGCCACGGGGACAGATCCGAGCATACGCGGGTACGCACCAGCCGCGACTGGTGTCTGCCGATGGTGTTATAGGTCAGCGTCGGACAGGTCTCGTCCGTGTCGCGGATCTCTCCGTAAGGAACCAAGCCGAGCTTGATCAGGGCTTGGAATCCGTTGCAGATGCCCGCCATCAAACCGTCTCTTTGCTTCAAGAGCGTATGTACGGCGTCCTTGACAGCCCCCGAACGGAAGAACGCGGTGATGAATTTGCCCGATCCGTCCGGCTCGTCGCCGCCGGAGAACCCGCCGGGAATGAAGATGATCTGTGCGTCCTGTACCCGTTTGGCAAAATACGAGACCGATTCGGCAACGCTGTCCGCCGACAGGTTGTTCAGAACGATGATCTCCGGCTTTGCGCCCGCGCGCTCCAACGCCTTCGCCGTGTCGTATTCGCAGTTGGTTCCCGGGAAGACGGGGATCAGCACGCGCGGCGATGCGTTCCCGATGTGAGGACGCGGCAGCGGCTGTGTCCGACGGTAGTCAAACGTCGGAATTGCATCGTTGCCCTGTCGGATGTTGCAGGAGAAGACAGGCTCCAGAACGCTTTCGTAGATCTGTAAAAGCTCTGTCTGAGAGACCGTTTCTCCATGGAAGGAAACCGTTTGTTCGGCACTTGTGTATCCCAACAGGAGACCGTCCGTATCGTCGATCGGCTCGCTGCATTCCACAAGGATCGATCCGTACCGATAGCCGAAAATATCCTCTGCCGGTAT
>CAYPYA010000260.1:0-1508 GCA_964414775.1 uncultured Ruminococcus sp.
TCGATCCCCACCGCCGAGCTTTCAAACTTCTTGGCGATGTAAACCACCAGGCGCAGGTTGCGTTCCACGAGCGTCTTGCGGGCTTGCTCGTCGTCGATGCGGGAAAGCAGGTCCGTTTCCTCCTCGCGGGACAGCGGCGGGGGAAGGGTCTGCGGACCGTTGATATAGAACAGTCCGTTTTGCTTGCCGAACAGCTTTTCCAGCCATTTTTGCCATTTGCTTTTGGGTAAGGTGCTTGTTCCCATCGTGCGTGTTCCTTTCTGTATCATAAGAGTGCGCCGGGCAGTAAGCCGTCACAGCCGGCAAAGTCGGTGTTGTCCGTATCGATCCCGATAACAGCGTCCACGCGTCGCCGCTTTTCAAACGGCGGGCACAGGGTGATGCTGTCGGGAATGAACCCGTAGAGCAGTCCCAAGCCCGTCCCGGTTCGGATCGGAATGGCGCGTAAGGGGATGGGGCTGTTCTCGATGTCGGGCTTGTTCAGCGGAGAGGGGAGAACGCAAGAGGAAAGAATGACGACCGGCAAAGCGGAAAACGGCTCGGTGACCAGATTGCCGCTGTCTACCAGCAGATTCGCTTTGACGGATTCGTTTCCGTATTTGATTTCTATTTTCATGTTTTTTGTATAAACCTTCTTCCTGCAATACAGTCCGTATACCAGCAACCCGCCGCAAAACAGCAGGGCGAGCGAGATGATGCCTGTAGCGGACGCGGAGGACGTCTGGTGACGTCCTATGTAGTAGGCGGCGGTGATCAGCCCGCCCATGCCCGCCTCGGTCAGGATGAACAGGAAGAAGAGCTTGCATAGTGCCTTCCGGCCGTGCAGCGGGAAGGAGATCATGCAGATGACGAGCGCGGCGAGCAGATGCATGCCCAACGCCGCAAGCAGCGGCAGGCGGGACAGCGGCACCGCGAACAGAGCGTAGATCGCGCCGAATAACGCGCCCAGCACGACGCGCCAGCCCACGAATCGGCAGGGAGCGATCCTTGCGCAGATGCAAAGGCAAAGAAAATCCAAAACGAAGTTCAGAAAGACCATGACGTCTGCATATAGTATCAATACCTCTTCGCCCATAGAAGCGCCCCTTTCGTCCGAACGGGTGGAAACCCTGCTTGTTTCTATTGTAGGTTGGAACGGACGAAAAATATGTCGCTTCCGGGAGTTGTTTTCTCATTTTTCAAAATTTCTTTACAGGGCTTTGAAAGGATTGGAAATCTTATGAAATCAAAACCGTTTCTGTTGTTTCGGAGACAAAAAAAGACCGCGTTGCTTGCGGTGCTTCTGGTGGCGGCGCTGCTGACGTTCTGCGGCGTGCGGCTGTACGAACAAGGCAGGGAATGCGTGGAGACCGTGGCGGGCGGGAACGAGGAACGTGTTCCGCAAAGCCTGTTCGGACTGCTGGAACAGAAGCTGGACGGGTAAGGATGTACGCGATCTTTCCGAGATGGCGCCTGCGGGTGCATTTGTTCGCCCTGCCGACCGCCGCGCTTGTGATCTGGCTGGAGGG
>CAYPYA010000261.1:0-2844 GCA_964414775.1 uncultured Ruminococcus sp.
CGAAACGCAGGACGGGCTTCGTATCCGGGGTATGCAGTTATCGGAAAGAAAGCAAAACAACCCGCAAAACGTTAAGATCGACGGCTGCAACGATCACCGTATCGTCATGAGCGCCGCGGTCGCGTCCGTTTTCTGTCAAAACGACATCACCGTTTGCGGTGCGCAGGCGGCGGATAAATCCTACCCCGCGTTCTTCGACGATTTCCGTCTGCTTGGCGGACAGTTCACTACGGAAAGGACCTGACAAACCATGTTTCAAACCGGCAACAAGCTGCGCGTTCAAGTGTTCGGGCAATCCCATTCCCCGCAGATCGGCGTTGTCATGGACGGATTTCCGTCCGGCGTCGCGGTGGATGAGGAACGCCTTGCCGCGTTTATGGAGCGACGCGCTCCGGGCAGGAACGCGCTGTCCACCTCGCGAAAGGAAGCCGACCGCGCGGAATTTCTGTCCGGCGTGGTGAACGGCTTCACCACCGGCGCGCCGATCTGCGCAAGCATCGCCAACCGCGACACCCGTTCCGCCGACTATGAACAGCTTCGCTTCACCCCGCGCCCCGGACACGCGGACTATCCCGCGTTCGTGAAATACGGAGAATACCGCGACCACCGCGGCGGCGGCGAGTTTTCCGGTCGGCTGACCGCGCCGCTGTGCATCGCCGGGTTTCTGTGCATGGAACTGCTCAGACAGCGAAACATCGAGATCGGAGCGCATATCGCCTCGGTCGGGACGGTCTGTGACGATCGGTTTTCTCCGGTGCTTCTTTCATCGGAACAGCTTCATACGGCGGCAAAAAAGCCCTTCCCCGTCCTCAATACGGAAAAGGGACTGCTCATGCAGGAGGAGATCCGAAAAGCGGCGGCGGACGCGGACTCCGTCGGCGGAACGGTCGAATGCGCCGTGACGGGACTGCCCGCCGGATGCGGCGACTCCGCATTCGGGAGCATCGAAAGTAAGCTGTCAAGCGCGCTGTTTGCCATTCCCGCGGTCAAGGGCATCGAGTTCGGAAGCGGCTTTGCAGGCTCGGAAAAGCGCGGCTCGGAAAACAACGACCCGTTCCGAACGGACGGGACGGACGTCTGCACCCTGACCAACAACGCCGGCGGCATTCTGGGCGGTATCGCAACGGGGATGCCCGTCGTGTTCCGTCTGGCGTTCAAGCCCACCCCCTCCATCGGCAAAGAGCAGGACAGCGTTTCCCTCTCCGAGCATCGGAACGTCCGATTGAAGATCGTCGGACGGCACGACCCGTGTATCGTACAGCGCGCCGTACCCGTCGTGGAAGCGGTCACCGCCATCGCCGTTCTGGATATGATTTTGTGATAAAGGAATACATACGTCATGGATATGAAAGCATACAGAGACGAACTGGACGTTCTGGACAAACAATTGGTGGAGCTGTTCTGCAAGCGGATGGACATCTGCGGCAGGATCGGGCAATGGAAGCAGGAGCACGGCAAGCCCATCTACGACCGCACCCGCGAACGGGAGAAGCTCAACAGCATCAGCGCGCTTGCGACGGAGGAATTCGCCCCCTACGCGCGCTGTCTGTACCGTTCCCTGTTCGGCTACAGCCGTTCCTATCAGCATCTGCTCACGCAGGGTCCCTCCACGCTGGCAAAGGACATCGAGCAGGCAAGAAAAAACACCCCCGAGCTGTTCCCCGCAAAGGCGACGGTCGCCTGTCAGGGCGTGGAGGGCGCGTATTCCGCGCTGGCTTGCGAAAAGCTGTTTTCCGAGCCTGACATCCGCTTCGTTCCGACGTTTGAGGACGTGTTCCGTGCGGTGGAAAGCGGGGAATGCCGTTACGGCATCCTTCCGATCGAGAACAGCACGGCGGGCTCCGTCCACGTCAACTACGACCTGCTGATCCGCTACCGCTGCCGCATCGTGCGCAGTACGCGTCTGCTCGTCAACCATTGCCTGTTGGCAAAAAAAGGCGTGACGCTGTCTCAGATCAAGGTCGTTTACTCACATGAGCAGGCGCTCTCGCAATGTGCGGAATTCTTAGCGGGTCTGCCGGGAGTGGAGGTGCGCCCCTGCGCCAATACGGCGCTTGCCGCGCAAATGGTCGCTTCGTCCGACGATCCGACCGTCGCGGCGCTGTCCTCCCGTTCCTGCGCCGAGCTGTACGGTCTTTCCCTGCTGGCGGATTCCGTGCAGGACGTCGGCGGAAACTGTACCCGCTTCATCTGCATCTCCAAACAGACGGAGATCTACCCCGGCGCTAACCGCACCACCCTGCTGATGGTGCTCAAGCACCGCCCAGGCTCTTTGTTTTCCGTTTTGGAGCAATGCAACGAATACGGCGTGAATCTGGTCAAGCTGGAAAGCCGACCGATCCCGGAACGGGATTTTGAATTCCTGTTCTACTTCGATCTGGATATCGCCGCCGCCGACCCGAAGTTCGCGCATCTGCTGAACGCGCTGGAGGCGGAGGCGGAGGATCTGCAATACCTCGGCAGTTATTTGGAGGTCATTTGAATGAAACCGTTCGGACTGCTCGGCGGCAAGCTGGGACACAGCTTTTCCCCGTTGATCCACGCACGCTTCGGCGCTTACGAATACAAGCTGTTCGAAACGCCGCCGGAAGAACTGGACTGCTTTCTGAAAAGCGGATCGTTTGCGGGACTGAATGTGACGATCCCCTATAAAAAGGCGGTGCTTCCCTACTGTCAAACGCTTTCGCCGCTTGCAAAGCGCATCGGAAGCGTCAATACCGTCCGTGTGGACGAAAACGGTCTGCACGGGTACAATACCGATTACTTCGGGTTCATCCGTATGCTTGCGGAAGCGGGCATTTCCGTTCGGGGTGAAAAATGCGTCGTCATCGGCGCGGGCGGCGC
>CAYPYA010000262.1:0-3043 GCA_964414775.1 uncultured Ruminococcus sp.
GAGGTAGCGGGTTCGACCCCCGTAATCCGCTCCAGAAAGAAAAAGTCGCATCAGCGACTTTTTCTTTCTGTACTTTTCTCTCTTCTATCTTCTCTTTTCTCTCTTCTCTGAAAAGCAAGCGACTTTTTCCGGATAAAAGATCAGAGAGAAGAGAATCGGTAACTTTGCTGACGCAAAGTACTTTTAGAACCTCGACACGCAATACGCGCGCCGAGGTTTTTGCTTCCCAACCTGTTTCCTTCCGCGTCCGACGCACAAAGTGCATTTTTTATAGTACCCATTCAAAAAGCTGTATCGGCGACTTTTTCTATTTTTCTCTGCGAAACAGATCGTTCCTTCCGGTGAAAAAGGCAGATAGAATCAAAAGCTATCTGTCTTTTTTATTGCCCAAAAAGAATGATAGACTGAAAACACAACTGCCTTTTCTTATTTCATAAATTCCGGAAAGCATTCTAAAAAGTAGTCACATTCGTCACAACAGCATTCTATCAGGTTTTCATTTTTATCTCTATGCTCTCCATTTCCCAAGCAATCTTTTCCTCCGTTACCCGGTTTTAGAACAATTCCTGTAACATCTGTCATCAATACAAACCATCCTTTTTTGTTTTTGAGTATTTGAATAACTCAATTATACCACAAACAAACTGTATAATCAATATGAGTTATACAAATACTCATATCAATTGTCATCATGACGGAGGATGCCATGTTCAAACACAAAGCAGAGGACGGCACGCGGAATTTATGCGGTCGAAAAATCGCGGAACTGCGAAAGAGTCTGCCCGAAAAAACATCCCAGCGACTGCTTGCCGAAAAAATGCAGATCAAAGGGATCGACATGGATAAAACCGCGATCAAACGAATCGAAAACGGCGAACGGTATGTCACGGACATCGAGCTGAAGGCATTCTCCGAGCTCTTTTCGGTCAGTACGGATGATTTATTAAAGTAGAAACCTTTCTTCGCCCCGCTCCGCGCGGGGCTTTTTCGTTTCCGCCCCGTCCTTATCTTCTTTCGCCGCTTTTTCTTTACAAAGCATTGATTATCCAAAGCAAGTATGGTATCATGCATACAGAGGGAACGGAACGTTTGCCTCCTTAAAAAACCGATATTTGGAATCCCCGCTTTTATAAAATCAAAAACCAAAGGAGTCCCCCATGAGCGTCTGCAAATTACGGTTCGGAACGCCGGAAGCGCTTGTTCCGACTTGCTTTTCCCCCAAACCGCGCTGCCCCGTTTCGGACGAAGCGCCCGACGACCTGCCGCCGATCCGTTTTTCCGTGAGCAAGCGCGGCTGCAAGCTCGCCCTGACCCTTGACGGGCAAACGGAGATCTACGGGTTCGGCTTACAGCTCAAGAGCTTTCGGCAGAACGGGACCAAAAAATACATCCGTCCGAACGCCGACCCGCGCTGTGACAGCGGGGACACGCATGCGCCCGTTCCGTTTTTCGTGACCACGCAAGGCTTCGGGGTCTATGTGGACACCGCGCGCTACGCGACCTTTTACTGCGGCCGCACCGAACGTCCCTCTCCCGAGCAACCGACCGAAACGGCAGCCCTGCCGCAAATGGACCTTGACCGGATGTTCGACCATCGACCGGGCGGCGAGCTGCTGATCGAGATCCCGGTCGCGCAAGGGGTCGATCTCTATTTCATCACCGGGGAACGCATCGTCGATATCGTCAGCCAGTACAACCTGCTGTCCGGCGGCGGCTGTATGCCGCCCTTATGGGGATTGGGCTGTTTCTACCGCTGCGACATGAAATTCAATGACGAGCAGATCTTAGCCATGGCGCACCGCTTCCGTGAACTGGACATCCCCTGCGACATCATCGGCTTGGAGCCGGGCTGGCAGACACACGCCTACTCCTGTTCCTACTTATGGGACGGCGAACGCTTCCCGCACCCCGACGAAACGGTTCGCGCCCTGCAATCGGACGGCTTCCACGTCAACCTGTGGGAGCACGCGTTCACGCATCCGACCGCTTCCCGCTACAAGCAGTTGATCCCGTACAGCGGCGACACGCTGGTATGGGGCGGCTTGGTTCCCGACTTTGCGACCGAGCAGGCAAGGACCCTGTTCACCGAGCAGCAGCTCCCGCTGATCGGGCAGGGCGTCGACGGGTTCAAGCTGGACGAATGCGACGGCAGCGACTTCACGGGCGGCTGGTCCTTCCCGAACTGCTCCGAATTCCCGTCCGGACTGGACGGCGAGCAATACCACAGCCTGTTCGGCTTGCTGTACGCCAAGACCATGCAGCAGGCGTTGGGCGACAAACGCACCCTCTCCGAGGTACGCAACATGGGCGCGTTGGCGGCTTCCTATCCGTTCGTTCTGTACTCCGACCTGTACGGTCACAAGGACTTCCTGACCGGCGTGGTCAACGCGTCCTTTTCGGGTCTGCTCTGGTCGCCCGAGGTGCGGCACGCGGAGAACGCCGAGGACCTTTTGCGGCGCATCCAAAGCGTCATTTTCAGCCCGCAGGCGCTTGTAAACGCGTTCTATCTGTCCGAAATGCCGTGGGAACAGCACGGCTGTACGGAGCAGGTGCGGGAACTGTTCCGTCTGCGCATGTCCCTGCTCCCCTATCTCTACACCGCCTTTTACGATTACAGGCAGTCCGGGAAACCGCCGATCCGTGCGCTGGTCTGCGATTACGAAGCCGAGCCGGAGGCGCGTTCCTGCGGCGATGAATGGCTGTTCGGGGACTCCATGCTGGTCGCCCCGCTGACCTATCCGGAAAAGGAACGCACGGTCTGGCTCCCGTCGGGCGTGTGGTACGATTTCTTTACCGGGAAACGGTTCACGGGCGGAACGTATACCATTAGTACCGACGGCGTCCCCGTCTATGTCAGGGAAGGAACTCTGCTTCCTCTGGCTTCCCCGCTGCCGCACATTCAAAAGGACACCTGCTTTGCCGTCACCCTGCGCGCCTACGGCGACTGCAAGCACGCGGTCTGCCGCCTGATCGAGGACGACGGCGAAACCTACCGAACGGCATACCGTGTGCTTTCGCTCACCCTGCAAAACTACCAAACCGA
>CAYPYA010000263.1:0-2909 GCA_964414775.1 uncultured Ruminococcus sp.
GAAGCGTTTCCTCACGCGCTTCCTGCTGGGTGGCGTGCATGGTGTGCCCCTCCTGCCAGAGGAACTCCGAGGTGCGCAAGAACGGGCGGGTGGTCTTTTCCCAGCGCAGAACGTTCACCCATTGGTTGTACAGCTTGGGCAGGTCGCGGTAGGAATGAATGATGTTGCGGAAATGCTCGCAGAACAGCGTTTCGGAGGTCGGACGGATGCAGAGCCGTTCGGCAAGCTGATTCTCGCCCCCGACCGTCACCCACGCGCATTCGGGCGCGAAGCCCTCGACGTGATCCTTTTCCTTCTGTAAAAGGCTTTCGGGAATGAGAAGCGGCAGATAAACGTTTTCATGCCCGGTCGCCTTGAATCTCGCGTCCAGATCCTTTTGGATCAGCTCCCAGATGGCATACCCGTACGGGCGAATGATCATACAGCCCTTCACGCCGGAATAATCGGCAAGCTCGGCCTTTCTCACCACGTCGGTATACCATTGCGTAAAGTCGGTGTTCATGGAAGTGATCGCTTCCACCAGTTTCTTTTCTGCCATACTTATGACCATTCCTTTCTTTTGCAAAGCATGTACGTTTTTGCCGGAACGATCGTTGTTTCATCTTGCGAAACAACTACCAAGGCACAAAACGTACGTTTGAAAGATTCATCTTTCAAACTTCCACTCCAATGTTTTTTCGGGGAAACTATTGCAAAACCCGAAAAAATTTAGTATAATAACGGGAACTGTTTTTCCATTTATTATAGCAAAGATCGCCCGCGTTGTCAAGGAGCGCCGTATATTTTTCTTTGCAAATACACAGAAAGGATGTTCGTCATGGCGGAAAGCTATCTCGATCTTGCCAAGCCGGTCTACCTGACGCCGGAAAACGCGGTATTTTCCCGCACTTCGCACGGGTTTCCCACCCTGCGCGCATTTTTGCCGCCCGTGACGGACGATCTGACCGAGGAGGTCCTTCCGCCGCAATGGCAGGAGCTCGGCAGGGTGCAGTTCCACCGTGCGTTCCCGTTTGACGCGCCGGAGGAATTCCTTTCGGTGCAGGACCCCGACGGTAAGGAATACGGCATCATCCGTTCGCTGTCGGACTTTTCCGGAGAGACGTGCGCGCTGATCCGGGAGGAGCTGGACCGCAAATACCTTGCCCCCACCATCCTGCGCATCCGCTCGCTGAAAGAGAAGCTGGGCTTTTCCTACTGGGAGACGGACACCGACCACGGGAAGCGCTGCTTCACCATGCAGGACACCTACCGCAATCTCATCAAAACCTCGGAAAACGGCATCATCCTGACGGACGTGGACGGGAACCGCTACATCCTTCCCGACGTTTCCAGGCTGGATGCGAAAAGCTATCGGAAGATCGAACTGTACTTATGAGCAAGACCCTTCAAAAAAACAGGCATCCCGTCGAAGAAGCGCAGCTTGCGGCGAGGGAACGCGCCCTCTCGGAGCTGGGAAGCGAACCGGACGTGACGTTTGATTTCAATTTGTCCTATCAGAACACCCCCGCCTGCGGCGCCTGTGCGGCGAACGCAAGGGAGGCGGTGTTTGTCTGCGGCGAAACGGTCACGCGCATCCTGCTGGAAACGGTCACGCAGGTGCGCCTGGTGCGTCTGGTCGGCTGTGTGTCTCTGGAATGCAAGCAGAACGGCGAGGACGTCGAGCTTTGCCGCGCGGATATGCGGCAAAACCGTGCGCTGGAGACCGCGGCGGTGCAGCTGGAGGCCGTGCGGGACGGAAGGACTCCCCCCAAGGCGGAGCCATTGTTCTGTCCGCATTGCGGCAGACCCTATCAGAAAAACAGCACCTACTGCGTATACTGCGCGGGCAAGCGCAAAATGCTTTCCCGTCTGTTCGGCTTTGCACGCGGGGACGTGAGCGTCCTGCTGATTGCGGGCGTATGCCTGCTGCTGATCGCGGGCGTGGGGCTGTTGGTGCCGGAGGTCCAGCAATACCTGACCGATCATTTTCTGTCCCCCGCCGAGGGCGTTCCCGTCGGGAGCAAGCGCGGACTGGTTCTGACCGTCGGGCTGATGGCGCTGTGCGGACTGCTGATCGCCCTGTTTTCCGCACTCCAACGGATGCTGGTCGCAAGGTCGGCGTCCCGCATTCTGATCCGCATCCGCAAGCAGCTGTATGAAAAGGTGCAATCGCTGTCCCTGACCGGTCTGTCCAAACGCTCCGCCGGGGACATGATCAGCCGCCTGTCCGACGCGACGCGACAGTTGCGCGGTTTTCTTGCCAATCTGCTGCCCAACCTGTTACGGCAGGGCGTGACGCTGACGGTGGCGTTCTTCCTTTTGATCCGCCGCAACCCGTTGTTGACGCTGATCATCATTCTGCCGATCCCGCTGCTTGTCCTGCTGTTCATGACGCTCAACAAGATCACCCACCGTCTGTACGAACGGCAATGGCAGCTGGAGCGGGAGGCGAACGACCTGCTGCACGACGTGTTCTCCGGCATCCGTGAGGTCAAGGTGTTCGGAACGGAGGAACGCGAGCGGGCAAGATTCGAACGCGTCGCGGGTCGGCTTGCCGATACCTGCAAGCGCAACGAGCTGCTGTGGAACGCGATCATCCCGTTTGCCAACTTCCTGCTGGGCGCGGGGGAATACATGACGCTGTTCGTGGTCGGCAGAAGCATTCTTGCGGGCGAGTCGACGCTGGGCGAGCTGATCGCGTTTCTGGCGTACGTTTCGACGCTGTACGGACCCATCCGATGGTTCGCGCAGGTCCCGCGCACGCTTGCGTCCTCGTTCGTTGCCATGAGCAAGATCGCGGAGATCCTGGACGACAGGGACGTTATGCCGGAAAGCGAACAGGCTGTCGCAGGACCCCTTAAGGGAGATATTTCGTTCCGAAACGTTTCGTTCGGCTATAAACCGCCCGACTACGTTTTGAAGCATCTGGA
>CAYPYA010000264.1:0-1526 GCA_964414775.1 uncultured Ruminococcus sp.
GGGAGACCTTGATGCCGCCCAGCGTGCAGCCGCAGACGGTCACGACCGCCCAGCCGTCGGGCAAATCACAGGGGATCTCCGCGCCGGACAGGTACGAAGCAAGCCGCGGGTCGTTCGGCTGCAATTCCAGCTTGCGGTAAAAGCGTGTGCCGAGTGCCTTGAACAGCTGGTGGTGCGGAAGCAGGCGGTGCTTTTCCACCGTTCCGAGCGTGACGCCTGCGGAGAACAGGTTCTCCTGCGGGGCGGGATGCGCCGCCGCGACGACGGATCTCCCGACCCTGCAAAGATTCAAATCCCCGTTTGACGGCATACTATCCTCCAAAAAGTCGCAAAGGGCTTGCTGCTCCGTGCGGTCGAGAAAGCGCCGCGCGTCGGGAAACGTCGGTTCGGGCTGCAACGGCGGCTGCAGCAGCCTGTTGTCGGCTTTTTGCATCAACGCCGCGAACTGCCCCTCGCCCGCGCATAGGTGCGGGTAGAACCGACGCGCCGAAGGCATGTCTATACCGGGTGCGCTGATCGCCTGCAGACCGGTCGGGAGCGGGCAGAGGGTGAATTCCGGATGCTCCTCTAAGAACGCGCACACCGTCTGCTCGTTCTCCTCGACGGAAAAGGTGCAGGTGGAGTACAAAAGATACCCGCCGCTTTTCACGGTCTTCGCCGCTTCACGCAACAGCTCGCGCTGGCGGGCGGCACAGGTATTCACCGTCCGTTCCGACCACTCGGCGGGCGCGTTTTCATATTTTCGGAACATCCCCTCGCCCGAACAGGGCGCGTCCACCAGCGTCAGGTCGAAAAAGGACGGATACCAAAGGGCGATCCGCTTCGCGTCGGCGTTGGTGATCTGTACGTTGCGAAAGCCGAGCCGCTCGACATTCCCGCAAAGCGTTTTGCAGCGGGACGGGCTGATCTCGTTCGACACCAGAAAGCCCTCGTCCCCGATCCAGGCGGCAAGCTGCGCGGTCTTCCCGCCGGGGGACGCGCACAGGTCCAGACAGCGCATGCCCTTTTGCACGGGGGCGGCGTTGACCGTCGCCATCGCGGACGGGTCCTGTACGTAGTACGCGCCCGCGTGATGCAAGGGGGAAGCCCCCGGCTTTTCCGTGTCGAATTGGTACCCGTCGCGCAGGTGGGAAAGCCGTTCGACCGGGAATCCGCAGGAGGATCGAAAGGTTTGCTCCGTGAGTTTGTCCGACAGCAAAAACAGCGCTCTGGACGCCTGTTTTTCATATTCCGCCGCGAACGCGTCGTACTGCCCGCCGAGCAATTCCCGCATCCGCTTCAAAAAGGCTTCCGGCAACTGTCTTTCCATGTCGATCTTCTCCTATGTTCTATTGGGGGTTCACCAAATTCCCGCTCACGCGGGAATTATAGCCCCATTCAAGGGACTTTTTCGTAAAAAATGTCCCTAACTTGAGGGCGAAAGCCCTCAAGTGAAAACCCCAAAAACTTAAATATGAGGATTTTTATATCTTTCACAATAAGGTTTTCGGGGGGCTTTTAGGGGGGTGCTTTTATCTAAAAGCACC
>CAYPYA010000265.1:0-3146 GCA_964414775.1 uncultured Ruminococcus sp.
TGATAGTATTCCAAGTAGCGCAGCATGGAAAGGTCGTCCTGCGTGATGCCCACCTTGCAATCCACCAGCTGCAGCACCAATCGCAAAGCGTGATTTTCCTCAAAATAGCCTTCCGTCAGAGACGACCATTTCCGGATTTCCTCCTTCGGTCGGCGGGCAAACCCGTAACCGGGCAGATCCACCAGCCAAAGCGTGCGATCCACGTCATAGCAGTTGACCGTGATCGTTTTCCCCGGCGCACTGCTGACGCGGGCAAGCTTCTTTCTGCCGAGCAGAGAATTGACCAATGAGCTTTTCCCGACGTTGCTCCGCCCCGCAAAAGCGATCTGCGGCAGCCCGTCCTTGACGAGCTGTGAAGGCAGTCCCGCCGTCAAAAGCAGCTCGGTTTTATGCAGATTCAAACCGCCGATCGACATTTCCATCCCGTTTTGCTTCTCCCTTATTTGTTACGGATTGACCGCAAGGCGCAGGACCTCGGAGACCGTCTTGACCGGAACCATTTTCAAATGCTCCCGCACCTCGCCGTCCATTTCCTCGACGTCGCCCCGGTTGTCATACGGGATGATCACCGTATCGCAGCCGTATTTGTACGCCGCCATGGTCTTTTCACGCAGGCCGCCGATCGGAAGCACGCGTCCCGTCAGGGTGATCTCTCCCGTCATCGCAATGTTGCGCCGTACCGTTTTCCCCGTCAACTCGCTGACCAGCGCCGTGCAAAGCGTCACGCCCGCCGACGGTCCGTCCTTCGGAACGGCCCCCTCGGGAACGTGAATATGCACATCCCGTTTGGTATAAAATTCCGGATCGACGCCCAGCTCCGAGCTGTGCTTACGGATATAGCTGACGGCCGCTTTGGCGCTTTCCTTCATCACGTCGCCCAAGCTTCCCGTCAATTCCAGTTTTCCGTCTCCCTGCACCGAGCTGACCTCAACGCGAAGCAGTTCGCCGCCCAGGGACGTCCATGCAAGTCCGTTGACGATCCCGACCTCGTCCCGATCGCCCATCTTTTCCGACAGGTACTTGACCGGTCCGAGTGCTTTCTGCACCGCTTCTTCGGTGATTTTTGCGCCCCTGATTTCTCCGGCGACAATGCGACGCGCCGTCTTTCGGCAAACGCAAGCAATCGCACGCTCCAGATTACGAACCCCGTTTTCGTGGGTATACCCCGTGATCAACAGCATCAGCGCTTCGTCCGTGAAACGGCATTGCGTTTTTTTCAGTCCGTGGTTCTTCAGCTGCTTCGGGATCAGGTGGTTTTTCGCGATCTGCAGCTTTTCCCGATCCGTATAGCTGTTCATTTCGATGACTTCCAGTCGATCCAGCAACGCCTGCGGAACGGTGTTCAGCGTATTGGCGGTCGCAATGAACAGCACCGACGAAAGGTCAAACGGCAATTCCAGAAAATGATCCCGAAACGTGCTGTTCTGCTCGGAATCCAAAACCTCCAACAGAGCGGACGCGGGGTCGCCGTGTGCATCCGTCGTCAGCTTATCCAATTCGTCCAGCAGGATCACGGGGTTGGCGGTCTGTGCCTGCTTGACGGCGTTGATGATACGCCCCGGCATCGCCCCAATGTACGTTTTCCGATGTCCGCGTATCTCCGCTTCATCCCGCACACCGCCGAGCGATATCCGCACGAACTTGCGGTTGGTCGCCCGCGCAACAGAACGCGCCACGGATGTCTTTCCGACGCCGGGAGGGCCCACCAGGCACAGCAATTGTCCCTTTGCATTCGGGTTCAATTGCTTCACGGCAAGGAATTCCAAAATGCGTTCCTTGACCTTTTCGATCCCCTCGTGGTCCTCGTCCAGAATCTTCTGCGCAAGCGTCAGATCCAGACGGTCGCGGCTGTATTTCAGCCACGGAAGCTCCAAACAGGTATCCAGATAGTTTTGAATGACGGTCGATTCCGCCGAGCCGAACGGCATTTTCGCAAGCTTCGCCGCTTCCGACTTCAGTTTTTCTTCGACCTCCGCGGGCAGCTTCGCCTCCGCGATCTTTTTTTCGTAGGAATCAATATCCTCATATTCGTCCGCTTGCGCTCTGTCGTCCATACCCAGCTCTTCGCGGATCACGTTCAGTTCTTCCCGCAGATACGCATCCCGCTGACGGCGCTGCAAGCGGTATTTCACCTTTGCCTGAATGGAGGATTCCAATTCATACGAGGCGATCGCTTTCTCCAGCACGGTACAGCAGTCCTCCGCACGGCGGATCGGATCCAGCTCCTGCAACAGCAAACAGGCGTTGCTGTAGCTTTCCAAATAGTTTCTGGCGATAAAATCCGCAACGGAACCCGCATCCTGCAAGGAACGCAGACGCTCGGGAAGATGATTGCTTTCCTGCGGCAGATAGCGCACATAGTCTGTAAGCAGTCTGACCAGTTTTGCAAGCAGCTTCTTCCCTTTTACCGTGTCCTCGGGTTCTTCCTCGCATTTGACCGCCTTGCAAAGCAGTTTGCCGTCCGCATACTGTTCGGACAGGCGTTTTGCGCGGTACAGGCATTCAAACAGGACCTGATGGCTTCCGCCCGCGGTCTGCAAAATGTGAAAGACCCGTGCCACAACGCCGATCTCATACAGCTTCGGCTCGCCGCCCGTTTGCAGCTCCGGCTGCATTTGTACGGCAAGAAAGACCGGACTTTTGCTTTGCATCGCCGTTTGCAGGTGGCTCGGATCCATCTCCTTGCCCAGTTCGGCATGGATCATATAGCCCGGAAACGGAACGGTTCCCCGCAACGGGATCATATCAAATGTATTTGCCTCGGTACTGCTTTCCGCCTGTTCCTCGGCATTCTCATAAAGCAATGACATATGTATTTCTGTTCTCTCCTAATGTGTGATCCGCACAGACCCTTCTCAGCGTCCCAAAGACGCCGCCCCGATGATTCCCGCGCGGTTGCCCAGCTCGGCGATCTTGATCTGTGTTTTCCGACTGCTGTTTCTCGAATACTGCTCCTCGTTGACGATCTCACGAAGCGGCTTGAGCAGGTATTCCCCCTCGTTGCTGATGCCGCCGCCGATACTGAAAATTTCCGGTTGGAAAATGTTGATGAAATTGGTCACGCCGCATGCCAAGTAGCGGATATAGGTATCCACCACCTGCTTTGCCGCCGCGTCTCCGGCGCGCATTCCGTCAAACGCCGTTCT
>CAYPYA010000266.1:0-3199 GCA_964414775.1 uncultured Ruminococcus sp.
TATTCCGGCAGAGACAGCCCCGCCATGCCGAACAGCTCATCCAGCGGCGGCACCGACTTCATCAGACCGGACAGGAATCCGGCGGTGGACGTTTTGCCGTCCTTGCCGCCCGCGCCGCTGTCCCAGACGGTGACCTTGTCGATCTTGATGTTCTTGATCGCTTCGACCTGTACCTTCATGAGGGCTTCCAGCTTGTCGGCGATCATCAGACGCAGCGCCGCGTCGGGATCGCCGCCCGCCGCTTTGACGACCTCGGCAAAACCTGCCGCCTGCTTCGTCAAGATCTCCTGCATACCTTTCGCTTCCGCGTCCATGCGGGCATAGATCGCGTCCGCTTCACCCTTTGCCTTGCGGCGGATCTGCTCCGCTTCCGCTTCGGCTTCCAGTTCCAGCTGGCGTTTCTTGATCTCGGTCTGCACGATGACGTCGGCTTCCAGCGTTGCCTTTTCACGTTCGGAACGGGCAAGCTCCGCCGCCTTTTCAGCCGCATAGGATTCCTCCAGCGCACGCGCCGACTGAATCTTTTCGGCGGTCACGGCGATCTTTTGCGCTTCCGCTTCCTTTTCACGCAGAGACGCGTTGGACAAGGCGATCTCCGCTTTGGCGGTGTTTTCACCCTGAATGGCAACGGAATCCGCTTCCGCGACCTGGATACGCTGTTCCTTCTGCGCGTTTGCCTGACCGATCGCACCGTCGCGTTCCTTTTCGGCAACGCTCTTCTTCGCATCGTTGATCGCCTTGGCGGCGGCTTCCTTACCCAGCGCGGCGATGTAACCGCTTTCGTCGCTGATATCGGTCACGTTGACGTTGATCAGGCGCAAGCCGATCTTTTTCAGCTCCACCTCGACGTTGCGGCTGACCGCCTCCAGGAATTTGTCGCGGTCGGTATTGATCTCCTCGATCTCCATGGTCGCGATGATCAAACGCAGCTGACCGAAGATAATGTCCTTGGCAAGCTCCTGGATTTCCACGAGCTTCAGACCGAGCAGACGTTCGGCGGCGTTTTGCATCACGCCCGCTTCCGTCGAAATACCGACGGTAAAGCTGGAGGGGACGTTGATACGGATGTTCTGTTTCGACAGCGCGTTTTGCAGGTCCACCGAGATGGACATCGGCGTCAGATCCAGAAACTGGTACGCCTGCACGACCGGCACGATGAATTTCGCACCGCCGTGGATACAGACGGCACTCTTATTCGTACCGTCCTTGTTTTTTCCGACGCGACCGTAGATGATCATGATCTTATCGGACGGGCATTTCTTATACCTTGAGAACGCCCAGACGATGATCGAGAACAGCAATACCCCGATCACGGCAAGTAGAATGATGATTTCCGGCATAATGGCTTCCTCCTAAAAAAATTTTTTGTTTACATTTTTTTACGGACGATCAGCGTGTTGCCGCCGGAAATTCCGACCACAAGCACCTGTTCTCCGTATGCGATGGACGATTCCTCGTCCGTGACGGCTTCCTTTTCCACCAATGCGCCGTCCAGCAGCAAATTGACCTTTCCCGTCCCCTTTCGGCTTTCCGGGATCCGCAGATACACCGTTCCGGTCTCGCCGACGGCATGACGGATGTTTTCCGTTCCGTCCGATTGTAAGGAATAGATCAGGCGGAACAGCACCGCGACAACCACCATTGCCACGACGCCCGCCGTGACGGACAGCAGTACGGTCAGCGGAAGCGGCAGCTGCTGCCGCACGCACAGGATACCGACCCATCCGAATACGGTCAGGAACGCGATGATCCCGCGCATGGTCAGCCAATGCAGACCGCCCGTTTCGTTTACGTCCCCGTCGGCGTCGGTATCGGCATCGCCGTCGGCTGCATGCGAGCCGAACAGTCCGTCGTGTGCGTCGCCGTCAATATCCGCGTCGCCCGCCGCGTCCGGCGCGCCGTCAGACGCATCTCCCCCATGACCGCCGATCCCGAGCAGCATCAGCAGCGTTTGCAGCAGCAAAACCACCGTGGACGGAATCGCGACCACCGCGAAGATCTTCCCGACCGCGCCGAGAGATTCCCACCAAAGACTCACAACAAACCCTCCTAAACTATAATAGAATAAACTTTTTAATCCAACTCTTTCAAAAGCAGGTTGGTACGCCTCCGCATCTCCGCGGAATAGTAGGTAAACAGCATGATCTCCAAAACAAGCGAAAGCCTGCGCCGTTCTCCGGGATGCATTTCCCGGAAATCGTCGGTCACATAACGGATATGCGTCCGAATTTCATCCTCATCCGGCAAATGGTCGCCCATCATGGAAAGCAGATTGACATAGTAATTGTACAGCTCCGAATCGTCCACCACATCGTCGCTCACATCGTTGAGCTGTCCGTTGATGAAGGACAGCAGCTTGGTGATCGTCTCGATCTGCATGCTTTCGCGCAGCATGTTGATCGTCGCGATGCGGCAGAATTGGTTCCGATTATACATTTTATGCGTCGGCGGCGGAAGAAACCCGCGCTTGACCCAGTTCTGTATTTCGTAAGGCGCAAGCCCCGTCATTTTCGTGATCTGCGACAGCACCAGCCCGTCAGACAGAAACAGCGTGTCCAGCAATTCGCGCGCCGCGTTCGGTCGCTGCATCTTCCATTCGATCGTCGTTCCCGGTAATAATCCGTTCATACCGTTCCTCCCGTTTGCTTTTTCATCACATTCCCTTCGTCGATATTGATTATAGCACAGGTTCACTTGATTGTCAATAGGTTTTATTTGATTTTTTGAAATATTCTTTTGGGATGGGCGAAAAAGGACGGGGGACGTTCCAAACGAAGGCGCTGTGCATAAACTGTACTAACAAATGAAACAGGGTGTGCGGTATGAATCATTTCAAGGAACTCTATTCCGTGTTTCTCAGACGGGCGGACGCGGCGGCGTTCATCAGCGGCAGCGAAAAATATCCCGATATCCAAGGCAGAGCCTTGTTCTATCAGTCGCGGTACGGCGTACTCGTACGCACGGAGGTGATCAACCTGCCGAAACGCATCGGCTCGTGCGACAGTCCGATTTTTGCATTCCATATTCACAGCGGCAGCCGCTGTGAGGGAAACGCGGAAGATCCTTTTGCCGACGTTGGTACGCACTATAACCCGAAGGGCTGTGCGCACCCCTATCACGCGGGGGATCTTCCTCCGCTGTTCGGCGCGGACGGCAGAGCCTTTTCGGTGTGTCTGACGGATCGGTTTACGGTGCGCGA
>CAYPYA010000267.1:0-5573 GCA_964414775.1 uncultured Ruminococcus sp.
CAGCGTCACAAGGTCGGGATGCAGATCCAGGCACTCCGCCTGCCAGCGATCCAGCACCTGTGAGGTACGGTTGCCGCCGATCCCGCGATTGAGAAACGTAAAGGAGGTTTTCGGAAACGCTTCCTGCAAGCGCTTTGCGCAGATGGACACATAGCCCGGTCCCAAATCGTTCGGGTCGCTGAAGTTACGTCCCGCATCCGTTACACTGTCTCCCTGAAACAAAATCCGCATGGTAAGCTCTCCTTTTATAACGGTTTTCGCTGAAAACATTACGATTTTTTCGCTTTGGCTTCCGCCTTCAAGCGCAGATCCTTATCCAGGATCCGCTTGCGCAGACGGATGCTTTTCGGCGTGACTTCGATCAATTCGTCCTCGTTGATGAATTCGATCGCTTCCTCCAACGAGAAGATGATCGGCGGGACTAAGATCAGCTTTTCGTCCGCGCCGGAAGAACGGACGGCGGTCAGATGCTTTTGCTTACATGGATTGACCGCAATATCGCCCTGCTTCGGGTTCATGCCGACGATCTGACCCTCGTAAATTTTTGTCGCAGGACCTAAGAACATATTGCCGCGCTCCTGCGTATTATACAGCCCGTACGAGGTGGTTTCTCCGGTTTCGGACGCGACCAGAGAGCCGGTAAAGCGCAATTGGATGTCCCCGCGATACGGCTCATAGGAATCAAACACACTGTTCATAATGCCCTCGCCGCGGGTCGCGGTCATGAACATACTGCGATAGCCGAGCAGACAGCGCGTCGGGATCTTATATTCGATCTTCATACGCGTTCCCGAACCGTTCGGATTCATGGAGATCAGATCCCCCTTGCGGCGGCTCAGCTCCTCAATGACGGCACCGGAATACTCGTTCGGTACATCCAGAAACACCTGCTCGATCGGCTCATTGAGCACGCCGTCGATCTGCTTGAACAGCACCTTCGGCGTCGAGCAGGACATCTCATATCCCTCGCGGCGCATGGTTTCGATCAGAATGGACAAATGCATTTCGCCGCGCCCGCAAACGCGGAAGCTGTCGGTCGTGTCGCCGTCCTCCACGCGCAGGGAAACGTCCTTTTGCAATTCCTTATACAACCGATCGCGCAATTGCCGCGAAGTGACGAACTTCCCTTCGCGCCCCGCAAACGGAGAGTCGTTGACCGAGAAGGTCATTTCCAAGGTAGGCTCGCTGACCTTGACAAATTCCAGTGGCTCGGGGCAGTTCACGGAAGTGACCGTATCGCCGATGGTGATGCTTTCCGCTCCGGAAAAGCAGATGATATCCCCGACCGACGCGCTCTCAACGGGAACGCGGTTGAGTCCGTCGATCTGATACAGGCTGATGATGCGGGTTTTTTTGGGGGCTTCCGTCGAATGGAAATTGGTGATGCAGACATCCTGATTCACCTTGATGCTTCCGCGCTCGATACGCCCGATGCCGATCCTGCCGACATACTCGTTATAATCGATGGAGGAAACCAGCAGCTGCAATTCCCCCTCCGGATCGCCCTCCGGTGCGGGAATATAGTCCAGAATCGTATCGAACAGCGGCTTCAGATCCGTTCCGCGTTCATACGGGGTCAGCGACGCGGTTCCGTCACGTCCCGAACAGAACAGAACGGGGCTTTCCAGCTGTTCGTTGTTCGCATCCAGATCCATCAAAAGCTCCAGTACTTCGTCCGGCACTTCATCCAAACGGGCGTCCGGCTTATCGATCTTATTCACCACGACAATGACGCGGTGATTCAGTTCCAGCGCCTTTTGCAGGACGAATCGCGTCTGCGGCATCGGTCCTTCCGCGGCGTCCACCAGCAGGATAACGCCGTTGACCATTTTCAGAATACGTTCGACTTCCCCGCCGAAATCCGCGTGCCCGGGCGTGTCCACCACATTGATCTTCACGTCCTTATAATGGATCGCGGTATTTTTTGCCAAAATGGTGATGCCGCGTTCACGCTCCAAGGCGTTGGAATCCATGACGCGCTCTTCCGTCACCTGATTTTCACGGAAGATGCCGCCCTGCTTGAGCATTTCATCCACAAGCGTCGTCTTCCCGTGGTCAACGTGCGCAATGATCGCAATATTTCTTAAATCCTCTCGAACCAAAGTCTGCACCTCATTTTATCATCCGAAAATATCATCATATTCTATCACATTCCGCAAGCGTCTGCAATACGTTTTCCTACAAAATTTTCCTGCGATCCCAAACGGAATTTTACAAGATCATGCAAAATTTTCGCCATACCAAACACAAGAACAAGGGACGCCGATGCATCCCTTATGAGCGTTGCTTGCGATGCTCCAGCTGCGCCTTGATGACCTTTTGGCGGGAGAATTCCTCGCGTTCCTTTTCGGCAAGCGATTCGGTAATGACAGCGATCTGTTCGGTATACCGTGGGATCATCCTGTTTTTCAGCGCGTTTGCGCGTTTCTGCGTTTTGCGGATGCTCTCCGCAAGACGGTAAACGCCGGACTCCAGTTCGGCAAGCTCCACCGTCAGCCGACGCGCCTCATGGAATTTCAGGTAAGCCTCGTCGAAGTCCGTGTTGGTGCGATGAAAGCCGCCCGGCGCGACGGGAGGAACATAGGAGTCCGTCACCGTCGGGATCTCCACTCCCATGACGCTCCGTCCCGACAGGCGAAGCGTATCGTCGGGCGGCACGGATTCCGCGATCTCATCGACAATGCCCAACAGCAAATTGGTACGCTGCAATGCATCATACGCTTCCCCGTATGCGTTGCGGATACGAAGCTGAATGTCCTGTGCGCGTTCGATCATGCCCATGATCTCGCGGATCAGAATATTGCGTTTCCGATCCAGCAATTCATAGCCGTTTTGCGCAAGGGCAAGCGTTTTTTGCAGCCGTATCAGGTTGCTTTTGGTCGCGATCAGTTGCTCTGCCATGCGTTCACATTCCCCTTTCTACAGCGGAAGCGTTATGCGTTCGGCGTTTCCTCCGACGGAAGGCGTTCCGCGATCAGCTTCGGGTCCAAACGGTCCAGTTCCGAAACGGGCAGCAGCCTCAACAGGCTCCAACCGAGATCCAGAGTCTGCTCCATGGAACGGCATTCGTGTCTTCCCTGTGCAAGGAAGCGCGTTTCAAACGCCTTGCCGAACGCAAGGAACTTCTGATCCGTTTCGGACAGCTCGTCTTCACCGATCACGGAGGACAGTGCACGCACGTCCTGCACCCGCGAGTAGGAGGAAAACAGCTGATTCATCAGCGGCGCATGATCGGAACGCGTATAGCCCTCGCCGATCCCGTCCTTCATCAGTCGGGACAGGGAGGAAAGCACCTGAATCGGCGGGTAGATCCCCTTTCCGTCCAGTGAGCGATCCAAAACGATCTGCCCTTCCGTGATATAGCCGGTCAGATCGGGGATCGGGTGCGTCATATCGTCGTTGGGCATGGTCAGGATCGGGATCTGTGTGACAGATCCTTTCCTGCCCTTGATCATTCCGGCGCGTTCGTACAAAGACGCAAGGTCGGAATAGAGGTAGCCAGGATAGCCTTTTCTGCCGGGGATCTCCCCTTTCGACGAAGAAAATTCACGCAGTGCTTCGCAGTAGGAGGTCATATCCGTCATTACGACCAGCACGTGCATTCCCAGATCGAACGCGAGATATTCCGCCGCCGTCAACGCACAGCGCGGCGTGACCGTCCGCTCGATGATCGGATCGTTCGAGGTGTTGAGAAACATGGCGACGTGATCCAGCACGCCCGCCTCCTCAAAGCAGCGGCGAAAATCCGAAGCCACATCGTTCTTGACCCCCATGGCGGCAAACACGACCGCAAATCGCGCGTCCTCTTCTCCGGCGATCTTCGCCTGACTGACGATCTGTACGGCAAGATCGTTATGCTTCATGCCGTAGCCGGAAAAGATCGGAAGCTTCTGACCGCGGATCAGCGTCGAAAGCGCGTCGATCGCGGAAATGCCGGTACAGATATAATTACGCGGGTAAATACGTTCCACGGGGTTGATCGACGAACCGTTGATATCGCGGCAGCAGTCGGAAAAGACCGGTCCGAGACCGTCTCGCGGTTTTCCCGTTCCGTCAAACACGCGCCCTAAGATCCCCGCGGAAAGCGGAAGAGACATGGGTCTGCCGCGAAATACGGTTTGGGTATTATGCAGGGAGAACCCTTCCGTTCCCTCAAACACCTGCACGATCACGCGGTCCCCGTCGATCGCAGCGATCTTTCCGGTACGTACCGTTCCGTCGTCGAGCAGAATCTCCGCCTGCTCCTCGTACCCGACGTTCGTCACGCCCTCCAATGCGATCAAAGAACCGACGATCTCACGCAGACCGTGATAGGAAATCAACATACCGTTTCACCTCAGCTCCCGTAAAGTTGTTCCATCGTCTTGTCGATCTCGGCGCGGTACGCGTCAAAGCCCGACAGATCGTCGTTGGGAATTTCAAATTTCATGCGGATCAGTTTTTCATACAGTCCGCTCTCGGCAACGCGCGAAGCGGGTTTTCCGCTTTCGATGAGCTTCTTTGCCGCGTCATACAGATACAGAATGATCTGCATCATGCGGAATTGCTTTTCCGGCGGGACATAGGTATCCGCGGGATGATACGCGTTCTGCTGTAAAAATCCGACGCGGATGACCCGCGCGATATCGATCACCAAGCGCTGATCGTCCGGCAAAACGTCCGCCCCGATCAGCTTCACGATCTCCATCAGCGCGTTTTCTTCCGTCAGCAGAGCAAGAATACGGCGGCGGAATTCCATAAAATGCGGTTCGACCGTTTGATTGAAATATGGGGCAAGCTCCCGTTCGTACTCGCTGTAACTTTCCATCCAATTGATCGCCGGATAATGGCGGGCATACGCAAGCGATTTATCCAGCGCCCAGAACACGCGGGTGAACCGTTTCGTGTTCTGTGTGACCGGCTCGGAAAAGTCGTTTCCCTGCGGCGACACCGCACCGATGACCGTTACCGACCCGCGCTTTCCGCACAGCGTCCTTACCTGCCCGGCACGCTCGTAAAAGGCGGACAGGCGGGAAGGAAGGTATGCCGGGAAGCCCTCCTCGGCAGGCATTTCCTCCAGTCTGCCGGAAATTTCACGCAATGCTTCCGCCCAGCGGGAGGTGGAATCCGCCATGATGGCGGTGTGATAGCCCATGTCGCGGTAGTATTCCGCCAGTGTGACGCCGGTATAGATGGACGCCTCGCGGGCGGCCACCGGCATGTTGGAGGTGTTGGCGATGAGGGCGGTGCGCTCCATCAGGGGATGGCCGCTCTTGGGGTCGATCAGTTCCCCGAACTCCCCCAGCACGTCGGTCATTTCGTTGCCCCGCTCGCCGCAGCCGATGTAGACCACCAGGTCCACGTCGGACCACTTGGCCAGGGCGTGCTGCATCACCGTCTTGCCGCTTCCGAAGGGGCCGGGGATGGCGGCGGTGCCGCCCTTGGCCACGGGGAAGAAGGTGTCCACGATGCGCTGGCCGGACTGGAGGGGGATCACCGGGGGGTACTTGTGCTTGTAGGGCCGGCCCTACAAGCACAAGTACCCCCCGGTGATCCCCCTCCAGTCCGGCCAGCGCATCGTGGACACCTTCTTC
>CAYPYA010000268.1:0-9012 GCA_964414775.1 uncultured Ruminococcus sp.
CAGATCGGTAAATCCTTTAGAAATGAGATCACACCGGGCAACTTCACCTTCAGAACCAGAGAGTTCGAGCAGATGGAGCTGGAATTCTTCTGCAAGCCCGGCACGGAGCTGGAATGGTTCGCTTACTGGAAGGACTTCTGCCGCAAGTGGCTGCTGGACTTGGGCTTGAAGGAGGAAAACCTGCGCACCCGCGACCA
This sequence comes from uncultured Ruminococcus sp., assembly GCA_964414775.1. GTDB lineage: Bacteria > Bacillota > Clostridia > Oscillospirales > CAG-382 > Coliplasma. The sequence continues at coordinate 198 of CAYPYA010000268.1, forward strand.
CGAGCCCGCGGAGCTTGCGTTCTATTCCAACGCGACGACCGACTTTGAGTTCCTGTTCCCGTTCGGCTGGGGCGAGCTTTGGGGCGTCGCGTCGCGTACCGATTACGATCTGACGCAGCACCAGAAGGAATCCGGGCAGGACCTGTCCTACTTCGACCCCGAAACCAACGAGCATTACATCCCCTACGTCATCGAGCCGTCGCTGGGCTGCGACCGCGTCGCGCTGGCGTTCCTGATCGACGCGTACGACGAGGAAAACATCGGAACGGAAGAAAAGCCGGACCTGCGCACGGTCCTGCATCTCCACCCCGCGCTTGCGCCGTTCAAGGCGGCGGTCCTGCCGCTGTCCAAGAAGCTCGCGGAGCCGGCGACCGCCATCTATCACGACCTGTGCAGGCATTTCAGCGTGGACTACGACGACGCGGGGTCGATCGGAAAGCGTTACCGCCGCGAGGACGAGATCGGAACACCGCTTTGCATCACCTACGATTTCGACAGCGAGACCGATCACTGCGTGACGGTGCGCGACCGCGACAGCATGCAGCAGGTACGCATTCCGATCACCGAACTGAAAACGTATATCGAAGAATGCATCGCATTCTGAACGCGTAGCGTTCTGACCGCATAGCATTCTGAACGCGTTGCGTTCTTATCGAAACAAAAAAGGAATGGTCTACAGCTATGGACGACGCATTGCAATTGATTGAAGCACAGATTTCCACCGGCTCGAAAGCGCAGCGCCGGATCGGCGCGTACCTTTTGGAGCATTACGCGACCGCCGCGGGCATGACCGCCGCCAAGCTGGCGGAAGCGGTCGGAACGTCGGAATCCACCGTCGTGCGGTACGCGGCGGAGCTCGGCTATCGCGGCTATCCCGAATTGCAGACCGCTTTGAAGGAGTCCATCCGCGGTTCGATGACTTCCTTGCAGCGCATGGAGCTGTCCCGCGTCTCGGAAGGGGACGAGGCGTACGCCCGCAGTATGCGCGCGGACATGGAAAACATCAAAAAGACCATGGCGGAGATCGACCCGCAGACGTTCGACCGCATTGCGGACAAGCTCGCCATGGCGCGGCGCATCTATGTCGCCGGCGTCCGTTCCAGCACGTCGCTTGCCATGTTCCTTTCGTACTACCTCTCCCAGCTGTTGGACGACGTGAGGCTGCTGCAAACGACGACCGGAGGCGAATTCTTCGACCAGCTGCTTTCCGTCGGGGAGCAGGACGTGGTGGTGGGCATCTCCTTCCCGCGCTACTCCCGCCGCACCGTGAACGCCTTGGATTTTTCGCATAAGCACGGCGCTTACGTGGTCGCCGTGACCGACAGCGAACGCAGCCCCTTGATCGCCTCGGCGGACACGACCGTGTTCGCGCACAACGAAAACGACTGCTTCGTGGATTCTCTCGTCGCACCGATGGCGGTCCTGAACGCGCTGATCACCGCCGTCGCCGCCAAGCATCCGACCGAGTGCAAGTCCCGCCTGTCCCGTCTGGAACAGCTTTGGAAGGCCTACGACGTTTACAAAACACGCTGAACGCAGGGAACAATAGCACAATTTAAGGGGGACTTTTTGAAAAAATGTCCCCCTTAAAAACCCTTCAAAAACTTTCATTGCCGCCGGACAAGTGTCTTTGACACTTGCCCTGCGTTGGAGATATCAAAAGTTCTTCCCCCATCGTACTGCGCTTTGAAGTCACGAAAAAAGCCCAACAAGGTTGGGCTTTTTGATGTCATTATATTATATCCCGTTCTTCTTATACACCGTTCTTCACTTCGGCGGCAGAGCCCTTTTTCTTTTTCCGGATCAACAGCACGGCGGCTACGCAGAAGAGCGCCAGGCTGATCCATTGAGAGGTGGAGAACAAACCGAATAACCCGCGCGCATAATCGCCGCGGAAGAATTCCAGAACAAAGCGCAGCGTCGCGTAGCCGAATACATAGCCGTATGCGGGCATACCGCGTTTTTGCGGCTTCTTGATGTATATAAACAGCAAGCAGACAAACAACCCAAACAGGCAAACCGCCTCGATCAGCTGGATCGGCAGAAGCGGTACCCCGATCGGCGTGTCCCCGAAGGCATAGGTGTAGGTATAGGAAAGCGGTCCGTCATACGCAAGTCCGTAGCAGCAGCCGGAGAAAAAGCACCCGACGCGCCCGACCGCATGACCCAGCGGCAGTACCACCGCGAACAGATCGAAAAAGTCCGCAAGCGGAAGATGAAACTGCTTGGTATAGATCCAGATTCCCGCCATCCCGCCGAGCAAGCCGCCGTAAAAGACGAATCCGCCCTTCAAAATCGCTTCCAGGCCGAGATGCATTTCGATCAATTGCCGCGCGGACACCGCCAAAAACAGCAGTTTCGCGCCGACCGCACCGCAGATGACCGCGTAAATGCCGCTTCCGACCACGTCATAACGGTCGATCCCGCGCTTCTTGCAAAGCAGCGCCGCGAAAAGTCCCGACAGAAAGATCCCGCCGAAATAGCAGATCCCGTAAAAGGGAACGATCCTACCGCCTATTGTAAAATAAGGAAGCATTCCGCTTACCCCTTTCTGTTTCGGTATATACAGAAACCCAAACCGAGCAACGGGAACACCCGTTTTATCTGCACGTGAATCGGTTTTTTCGTTTTTCCCCATTTGACAAAGAGATTCCGCAGCCGTTCGTTTCCACAGCCGCGGAATCCGTCTTTGCCGTTTGGGATGCTGTTGCCTTAAGTCAAGCTTGCCACTTCACCGGCAATGCAAAGCACGCAGATGCCGCAGGTAAAGAAGGTGATCGCCGTGATCACAACAGCAATGATACCGATGACCAACCCGGCAGTCGCCAATCCGCTCGGCTGTCCCGCCGCTTTTGCCTTCTTACCGCCGGAGATAGAGAGCACCAGACCTACAATGGCAATCGGCAGAGCAATGATCGAAAAGACAGTGCTCAAAAAGCCGAACACGATCGCGACGATCCCAAGCACGAAACCGGCAATGATCATGCCTTTTCCGTTGTTGACGGGTGCGCCTCCGTTCATATTTCCATCCATGTTCCTGACTCCTTTCCCATATTGTAAAATTTTGTCATTCGACATTTATATTGTAACAGATTATTGCGTTCTTGTCAATAGAAAAAGCGAAATTTTTTAACAAATTCACGCTTTATCCAAAATAATTTTCTTCTTTTTTCGTGTTTTGTTTCAAATTGCCGTATCCGATCCTTCAATTTCAGGTACAGAATCGGTCCTTCGCAATAAACAGGACATAACGTCTTGCTTTTTTTGCTTGGTTATGGTAAAATGAAACAAAAGGATAAAAACATTGGGTATTTGCGTGAAACGCAAATACGGTGCCGCCGCGCTGACGTCGGCACAAGCAGAAAATAATACGGCGGTATAGGAGCATTTCTCATGGCGCAAACACAGCAGGAACGGCTTGCAAGGCTGAACGAATTGGCGGCAAAGCAAAAAGACGGCGGCTTGACCGAGGCAGAAAAAAAGGAACAGGCGGACCTGCGGGAGGCATACCGACTCGCATTCCGCGCGGCGTTTCGCGGCGTACTGGAGAACACCTATATCCAACAGCCGGACGGGACCCGTACCAAGCTGAAAAAGAAAAACGGCGATCAAGGCGATTGATCTCTCATACAGGAAAGATGTGAAAACGCATGGCAAACATTCTGATCATCGAGGACGACGAGCATGTCGCGCTGACCATTCAGGCGACGCTTTCCATGTCCGGGCACGAGACAAAGATCCTGCACGACGGCGTTCGCGCGGTGGACACCGTGGCGAACGGGGCGTTCGATCTGGTCCTGCTGGACGTCATGCTTCCGGGCGAGGACGGTTTTTCTCTGATGGAAAAACTGCGCGGACTGGGCACGCCGGTCATTTTTCTGACCGCGCGGCAGGACGTTCTGGACAAGGTCGCGGGACTGCGTCTGGGCGCGGAGGATTATATCGTCAAGCCGTTCGAGGCGTTGGAGCTGCTGGCGCGTATCGAGGTGGTGCTGCGCCGTCAGGGAAAGCTTTCCGCCGTTCTGACCTACGGCAGGCTGCGCGCCGACCCCGAAAAGCATGAGGTCACCGAAAACGGCGTTCCGATCCCGCTCACCCCGAAGGAATTCGACATGCTGGTCTTTTTCATGCAGCACGTCGACGTCGCGGTCACAAGGGAACAGCTCTTACAGAACATATGGGGATATTCCTTCGTCGGGGAGACGCGGACCGTGGATATGCACGTCCGTCAGCTCCGTAAGAAGCTGAACCTTTCGGACGCTCTGATCACCATTCCGAAGCTGGGCTACCGTCTGGAAAAACGATAGGAAAGGGGTCTGTCGGTTTTGAAGCTATGGCAGAAGATGTTCCTGATCTCCCTTGCGCTGACCATGACGGTAAGCGGCGCGATCTCATTGCCGACGCTTTCCGATTCCTTTTCGTCCGTGATCGAACGGGAGGAGCAAAACGCCGTCATATTGCATTCCCACCTTTCCTCCGACATGAGCGAAAGCGTGCTCCGCAAGCGGCTTTCCGATGGCGTCCTGCTGCTTTCCGACGGGCAGGCGGCGTCGGTTCTGCAGTCCCGGGCAGGCACGGCGAAGTGCTTCCGATACGTCTGCGTGCAAAACGCGTCCGGCGAGCCGGTCGTGGGAGAATGGCAGCCGTCGTTCCCCGACGAGCTGAAAGAACGCGTTTCCGAAAACGACAACTGCGTGCTGGTCATCCATGAAACGGGAGAGGACGTCCTGCTTCTGGCGGCTTCCCGTCTGACCGTCGAGGGGCAGCCGTACACCCTGCTGACCGCGACGGATATGACCTCGCTGTACGACGCTTATCACGGACAGATACGCCGTTCGCTTTTGCTTTCCGTCCTGTCCGCGCTTGTCATCGCGCTGATCCTGCTGATCGTCTGCCGACTGATGGTACGCCCGCTGGATCGGGTCAACCGCGCTTTGAAGCAGGTCGCCAACGGCGGGTACGGGCGCAGACTTCCGGTCAGCGGAAGCGAGGAATTCCGTGTCCTGTCCGGAAACGTCAATTCCATGACGGCGGCGATCGAGGAGAAGACCCGCCTGCTGCAGGAGACCGCCGACAGCCGCAAACGGTTCGTGGACAGCATGGCACACGAAATGAAGACCCCGCTGACCTCTATTCTGTGCATGGCGGATCTGCTGCGCATCAAGCGAAGCGTCAGCGACGGGGAACGGCAGGACTACGCGAGCGTGATCGTGGAGGAGGCAAAGCGCATGAAGGCGCTGTCCTCCAAATTGCTGACGTTGGCAAGCGCCGACAGCAGCGCGCCCGATTTTCGGGAAAGCTCGCTGACGGATTTGCTTTCGGAGGTGCAAAGCGCCCTGCAGCCGATCATGGAGCGGCGTTCCGTCCGCCTGACCGTCGTGGGAGAGGATCAGACCGTCTATGTGGATCGGCAGCTGTTCCAGACGCTGCTGATCAACCTGATCGACAACGCCGCGAAAGCGTCCTCGGAGGGACAGCAGGTGCTGGTCTATCACACGGTGCAGGACGGAAACCTTTTGCTTGCGGTCGTGGACGAGGGGATCGGCATGAACGAGCAGGAGCTTCTGCACGCGCGCGAGGCGTTCTGGATGGCGGATAAATCCCGTTCCCGCAAGGCGGGCGGCGCGGGGCTGGGGCTTGCCCTCTGTGAGGAGATCGCCAAGCTGCACCGTGCGGTCATGACCATCACCAGCACGCCCGGAAAGGGAACGACCGTCGGCGTCGTCATGCCGCTGCAGCCGCCCGAAAAGGAAAACAAGTCCGAAAATTAAAATTTTCGGATATTGTCAGTTAAAATCTGAAAAATAAATTTTTCAGGTTTTGTCAGTTAAGACAACTAAGAAAGGAATGGCCGTCGGCATGAAAAAGCTTCCGATACGAAAAACGCTCCGTTCGGTGCTCGGAACGGTCCTGCCCGCCGCCGCGATCCTTGTCGTCGGCAGTCTGCTGTTGACCGGCGCCTATGCGCTGCTTCCAAGTCACACCGACGATTACAGGGAATACAGCATCGACCCGACCGCCGCGCAGGAGCAAAACCTTGATCTGACGCTTTACCCGTGGAACGAGCTGACCGTTCCCTATGAGGGCCCGTCCGACCCCGAGGAGCTTCGGAACCTGCTGTCCGACGTGGGCATTCCGTATCACTTCGCGCTGAACCTCGATGAGGCGGAATATCTGACCAACCGCTCCCGGACCGTTTTGGGCATTCGGAATATCCGATATCTGCCCTATGATCCGTATCTTGATGGGCAAGTGCAGGGCGACGTCATCATCGAGCCCGCCCACACGGAGTATATCCTGTCCGTCGCGATCCGCAGCGACGGGGGCGAAGCGAGGATCTGCTCCCTGCGCGCACAGCAGGACGGCGGGAGAAACGAGCCGTCGGAAGCGGCGGTCCGGCAAGGCTACGAACAGCTCTGCGAGCTGGCAGAGCATCCGCTCGACGCGGAAGGCTCCGTCTTTTCCTCGTTTGCGCTGTGGCTGTCACGGTATACCGACGCAAGGCTGATCAACACGGTATACGAATTGCTTTACAAGGGTATGTACAGTCATTTCCTGTATCGGAACGAGGTGTATTTCCGTTACGTCGAGGACGGCCTTACCGTGACCCTGATCCTGGACGCGGCAAGCGGCGTTCTGACCGGCTTCAGCTTAGAATGGCAGTAAGCGCCGCACCCCCTCTCTTCCCGCATAAAACCCGCTCAAGACCGATCCCGGTCCTGAGCGGCTTTTCGTTTTGCAAAGAGCTGCACTTCCGTTATCCCGGAAGTGCAGCCCCCGATCGCTATTTGTGATTATATATGCATATCCGTGATCATGCCCAAAAGCAGAGGTATATTCGTCTGCGTATCGAGAATCATGTAGACGAACGGACGATTAAAGCGAAACGCAAGAGATGTATCTCCGATATCGATCCCCGTTGTTGACGCTGCTTTTGTTCCGTTTTCAGATACGACAATGGTCGCGTTTTGCGTCGCCTGATTGAGAAAAAGATTTTGTTTCTCTAACGGCTCCATAGAGAGTCCGGCAAAATCTGCGCAAGACTCCGAGAAAGCATCCGACATCCCGAGTTTCGTCATGATGTTGGTCAAATCCAACGCATTGGTGAACGAAAATTTCGGCAGTTGCACAGATATCTCTTTTTGCACACGCCCATCCAAAAGATTTACAAATTTCTCAGCCGTCAGAGCTTCGATATAATCAAAAATATCGGTATTCTCGTCTGGCAATATCGCCGCAAACGCGTATCGTTCGTTCTCGTATGGTTTCATAAAACCGATCGTCCCATCTGCATCTTCCAGATAGATCGTCTCTTTGGATTGCATCATAGGTACGGAGCAAACAGAACCGCCATACGCCATAAACGGACTGATTCTAACTGAATTTTCTCCAAATGGCTCCTTCCAAGACCCATGAAAATTCACCGAACTAACCAACGCCATAACCGTTTTTTCTGCCATCTCGTCAAATAAAGGATCTGTTGTTCCTTCCGTTTGCTGCCGAACCCATTGATCGATGAAGCCGCATAATGCGTCCGCAGGTGCCTGATAAGCCGCAGCACCGTAGTAATCGGCATTTGTTTGCAAAAACGTTTGATTCGGAGCAAACGTATCGCAAAACCAAATACTGTCGGCAAAGTCTATTTTCGCGTTTTTTTCGTTCGGAAGGTTTGCTGTGAACGTATGGAGGTATTCATTCAGTTGAGCGATCGGTATACCGTTTCCCAGCACTTCCTCCATTTGGCGAAGCGTTTCCCCCGTCGCTCCGTTGGCAAGCATGGCAAATGCGAACTGTGCGGAGATCGGCGAGACCAAAACACCGCCGTCCCGATTTTTTTCGAGTGTCGACCGGTTTTCTGCGACGGCTGCACGAAACATATCGATTGCGAATGCTGTCTGAACTTTTGTAAATTCGTCGTCCGTTTCTCGGTTGGTGACAGACATGGGGCGAATATTCGTCATCAGATCGTGCCGCTTTTGCCGGTTTGGATCAGATAAAGTGCTTGTGTTCGGCGGCGCGACGGGATCGGGCGGATTTGGGGAAAAGATTCGCGCACGTCCGACAAGTAATACCACGGCAAGGCAGCCGATCAAAACCGCCCCCCCGCGTAACAAGTTTCGTTTCCGCCGCTTGCGCAAGGCTTCATATTGTTTGCGGCGTCTCTCTAATTCCTTCATAACTTCTTCGATCGTTCTGCTCATCTACTGCACTTCCCTTTCCAATGATGTACGCAAAATGGATTTTGCCCGAGTCAGCAAATTATCGATCTGCTTTCGATTTTTTCTCATTACGCGCGCTGCTTCCTCGTAAGATAACTCCTCGAAATACACAAGATGAACCGCTTCCCTCATATCGATCGGCAGCTTCTCAAGCTCACATGTCAATGCGCGTTTGCGCTCATCAAGTATCACTTTTTCTTCTATCGATGGTTGCTCGTCGGCGTCGCTGTATTTTGTCATATCATCAATAGGAACCATCTTCATGCGATTTTGCCTGCGCAAATAGTTGACAGCCTTATGATGTGCGATTGCGAACAGGTAGGTCGTGAGAGAGACCCGAAAATTATATCGCTGCTTGTGGATCAACAGCTCGAGCAGCGTATCGACCGCAAGATCCTCGGCGTCGTCCCGATTGCGTGTAAAGCGATTGATGAAGAAAATCAGGCGATCATAGTATAGCTTCACCAATTCCTCGAAAGCCGACTCGTCTCCATCCAGAAATCGCCGGTAATAACTGGCGCCATTGTCCATGTGTACATCCCCTTTCGTGAAGTATTTTTTTGTTATCTTTTGATTATTCAAACGAAACGCCGAAA
>CAYPYA010000269.1:0-5014 GCA_964414775.1 uncultured Ruminococcus sp.
GATAGCCTCTTTCCCAAGGGGACGGTGATGCTTTTTCAAAAGCAGCGTCGCTCTTTTCAGGGGGTATCGATCGCTCCGTGATGCGATTTTTTGCATCACGGGGCATTTTTTTGCTTTTTCCTGCAAATGCTAAGCAAAAAGGGCTTGACAAATACCCGCCGGGGGTATATAATCAAGATACCCTCACGGGGTATATTTGGTATCCATACCATCCTTACGGGGAGAAGATCGGAGGCTTTCCTATGAACGAAAAAGAATGCGCCTGCCACAGTCACAAGACCAAGGAACGGTCCGAAAAGGAGATGCGCTCGCTGATCCATCGGCTCAACCGCATCGAGGGGCAGATCCGCGGCATCCGCGGCATGGTCGAAAAGAACGCCTACTGCACCGACATTCTGACCCAGACCGCCGCCGCGGGCGCGGCGCTCAACGCCTTTTGCAAGCAGCTGCTTGCCGAGCATATCCGCACCTGCGTTGCGGAGGACATCCGTTCGGGCAAGGACGAAACCGTCGACGAGCTGGTCGAGACCCTGCAAAAGCTGATGAAATAATCCCGTCGGGAGCAAAGCAAAACGTGAACCCCCGCAAAACCTTGTGCAAACCATCATTGCGGGTGCGGTCAAACGCCTAAGGAAAGGAACGGTTATATGACAAAATACACGGTCACCGGCATGACCTGTGCCGCCTGTTCGTCCCATGTGGAGAAGGCGGTACGGGCGGTAGAGGGCGTGCAGGAGGTAACGGTCAGCCTGCTGACCAACTCCATGCAGGTCGAGGGGACGGCAAGCGAGAAGGACGTGTGCCTTGCCGTTGCGCACGCGGGCTACAAAGCGATCCCATGCGGCGCAAAAGCCGACACAATATCGGCGGCAGACACCGAAAACACGGACGACGGGCTGCGTGACGGGCTGAAGGACACGGAAACGCCCAGGCTGTGCAAACGGCTGATCGCGTCTTTGTGCGTCCTGCTTCCGTTGATGTACCTGTCGATGGGGCATATGATGTGGGGCTTCCCGCTCCCGCCGTTTTTGGAAAACCATGCCGCCGCGGGGCTTGCGCAATTGCTGTTATCGGGCGTTCTGCTGTTGATCAACCAGAACTTTTTCCGAAGCGGCGTGATGGGGCTTCTGCACCGTGCGCCGAACATGGACACGCTGGTCTCCATGGGAGCGGCGGCGGCGTTCGGGTACAGCACGGCGGTGCTGTTTCGACTGCTGAACGACCCGCATGCGACGGCGGACTTCTACTTTGAATCCGCGGGCATGATCGTCACGCTGATCACGCTCGGCAAGCTGTTGGAAGCGCGTTCTAAGGGCAAGACCACCGATGCGCTGAAGCAGCTGTTACGGCTATCCCCCGAAACCGCCACCCTGCTGGATGAAAGCGGCAAGGAACGAGTCGTTCCCGCATCCGAGATCCGAACGGGAGATCGGTTCGTTCTGCGTTCGGGCGAGCGTGTTCCCGCCGACGGGCGCGTTCTGGAGGGCAGTTTTTCGGCGGACGAGTCCGCGCTGACCGGAGAAAGTCTGCCGGTGGATAAGGAAGTCGGCATGACCGTTTCGGCGGCGACCGTATGCCGTTCGGGCTACGCGGTCTGCGAAGCGACGCGCGTCGGGCAGGACACGACGCTGTCCCAGATCATCCGTATGGTGAGCGACGCGGCGGCAACCAAAGCCCCGATCGCCAAGCTTGCCGACCGTGTTTCGGGCATTTTCGTGCCGACCGTCCTGCTGATCGCGGCGGTCACGGTCGGCGTATGGCTTGCCGTCGGGGAGACGGTGGGCTTTGCGCTGGCGAGAGGCATTTCGGTCCTGGTCATCAGCTGTCCGTGCGCCTTGGGGCTGGCAACACCCGTTGCGATCATGGTCGGAAGCGGCAAGGGCGCAAAAAACGGGATCCTGTTCAAGACCGCCGCCTCTTTGGAAACGGCGGGGCGGACGGAGATCGTCGCGCTGGATAAGACGGGAACGCTGACCAACGGCACGCCGAACGTCACCGATCTGATCCCGTCCGCCGGGCACACGGGCGAGGAATTGCTGTCGCTGGCTTGCACGCTGGAGCAGAAAAGCGAGCATCCGCTCTCCCGCGCGATCATGGAATACGCCGATCGGCAGGGCGTTTCCGCACAGCAAACAGAGGACTTCCGCGTATTCCCCGGAAACGGCATTTCCGCGCTCTGCAACGGTCGGCAGGCCCTTGCGGGGAACGCATCGTTCCTGTCGAAGCAGCTTTCGCTGCCGCAGGCGCTGAAGGACAAAGCCGACCGCCTTGCCGGCGAGGGAAAGACACCGCTGTACTTTGCGCATGGCGGAGAGGTGGTCGGGCTGATCGCGGTGGCGGACGTACTCAAGCAGGGAGCGGCGGAAGCGGTTTCCATGCTGAAGGGCATGGGGCTTCGCGTCGTCATGCTGTCCGGGGACAACCAAAAGACCGCCGACGCGATCGGCAGGCAGGCGGGCGTTTCCGAGGTGATCGCGGAGCTGCTTCCGAACGGCAAAGAGGAGAAGCTGCGAATCCTTGCAACAGAAGGAAAAGTCGCCATGGTCGGGGACGGCATCAACGACGCGCCCGCCCTGACACGTGCCGACCTGGGGATCGCCATCGGCGCGGGAACGGACGTCGCCATCGACGCGGCGGACGTGGTGCTGATGAAGAGTGCGCTGCGCGACCTGCCCGCGGTGTTCCGTTTGGGGCGCAGGGTTTTGCGGAACATTCGGCAGAACCTGTTCTGGGCGTTCTTTTACAACGCCGTGGGAATTCCGCTCGCCGCCGGCGTTTGGATCCCGCTGACCGGCTGGCAGTTACAGCCGATGTTCGGCGCAGCCGCCATGAGCCTGTCCAGTTTTTGCGTCGTGACCAACGCCTTACGGCTGAATCTCGGCTCGCTATACGACGCAAGGCACGATCACAAAAAAGCAAGCAAACACAAATCCAATACAAAGCAGAAAGGGAACAAAACCATGAAAACCGTTACCATTCACATCGAGGGCATGATGTGCGCCCATTGCGAACAGCACGTGCGCAAAGCGTTGGAGAGCATCGACGGCGTATCCGTCCAAAGCGTCAGCCATTTACAGGGGACCGCGGTCGTTTCCATACCCGGCTCCGTATCGCCCGACGCCCTGCGGCAAGCCGTCACCGACGCGGGGTACGAGGTCAAGGAGATCGCCTGAGGAGAGGCGTTTAAGGAGACGATTTAAGGGGTGCTTTTTAAGGAAAAAGCACCCCAACCCGCGTTTCCCCCGAAACGCGGGTTTGACCCCTCGAAAAACTTAAGTGCCGCCGGACATGATATGTCCGGCGGTGGTTTTTCAAAGGATAAATCCTCAAAATGCGGGATTCTTAAGGGCGGTTCGCCCTTAAGCGGGGTTATCATTCCCGCGCGAGCGGGAATTTGGCAGAGCCCTGCGTCAGGCATTCAATTCATGCAGGGCAAATCTCTTTCAAACGCTCGGTGCAGGCAACGAATCTCTCGTCATCGCGGATGGAATCGAAGCATTTGTTTTGAAGCTCCTCAATCCTGTAACCGATCTGATCCCGCAGTACCATGCGCATACAGGTCTCATCCTCGTCAGGTTCGTAAGTCAGGCTGTTAAGGTATATGGACTTATACTTCGTTCCGTACTCTGTCCCGAATTTTTTTGCCGCCGTTTCCGCACATTGGCATGTTTCTTCTATGGAATCGAGCGCGTCAGCTTCGTTTCCCATCGCCATTTGCGCGCGGGCAATAGCGAGATGATTTGCCGAAATGGTGCCGATATAATCCTCCCATTTCAGGTCATCGCTGTTACCGTTGATAAGGCTGCATATAAGGTTTGATGCCCGTAACATCTCAATTTTGTCCTCGCTGCGATCCGCATGTCGTGAGAGAATTTCGAGATAAGTGCAGAGATGGCTTACGAGGCCTTCGATAGCATCCTGCAAGCACTTCACAGCGGTTTCGCGATCAGTGTTCCCACCGTTAATACAGTCCGCTTTTACGATTTCACGGCAATAAAGCAGTTCCGGAAGTCGATCTGCTACCTTAAGCGCACGCTTTGTGTCCTTTACGCAATCAGCATAAAGAGCAACAAGGCTGTTCGCTGCATTGATTCGCACTTCCTCGTCTGACGCGGAATTCATCAAACGCAGCAGTATCTTTTCCGATTCGTCCGTCCTCTTCTTTTTTTCTGCGTCGTCTAAATCGTGTGAAAAATACACCACACATCTGAGCGCCCACGCTAACTCGTGCTGTAAATACTCGTCGGAGGGAAATTCCGCCACCGCCTGCCGCGCAGCGTCGAGATATGCCGATTCGGGCAGACTCGTGTCGTATTGAACATGCTTTAGTGCCATTTTGACTTCTTCGAGACGTGCTGCGCGCTCGCCTTTTTTAATGCCGAGCAGTTCGTCAACGCTTACGTCGAATATCTCCGACAGCGGTATGAGCGCCGTAATGTCGGGATATGTGATCGAAGATTCCCACTTGCTTACCGCCGTACACGACACACCGACCAGTTCCGCAAGTCTCTCTTGCGTCATACCTCGCTCACGGCGCAGACGTTTGATGCTTTCACTTATGTTGAGTTTCATCTTTATGACCATTCCTTTCTTGTGCGGACATGTGCGTTTTTGCCGGTTTCGCTGAAGCGATTTCGCTAAAGCGAAATGAACGTCGTCGTTTGATGTTCAAGGCACAAAACGCATCGTTTGAAAGATTTATCTTTCAAACTTAGTTCCTCTTTTCGTTTCGATATCGTAGCCGGCTTACGATATTATAATACCACCCGTTTATGGATTTGTACAGAGAACGTTGAGCAACATTTGATTTAACCGTAGGTTAAAAGTTCTGTAAAAACAGCAAAAAAAGAGCCATAAGGCTCTTTTTTGTATCATATTATTTGCTTTGCGTGACGGTGATCTGATTGCCGTCGCGGGTCGCGATGTAGTCACCCGGAAGTCCGACGGTCGTGTTGTAGATCTGACCGTGTCGGGCTTCGATCGCGTTATAAAGCTCTTTTGTCGCGGCGCTTTT
>CAYPYA010000270.1:0-2674 GCA_964414775.1 uncultured Ruminococcus sp.
ACGGTAGCAATGCTTGTTTCCGAGTTGAAACAGCGTATCGTAATGCAGGATGCAAAGAAACAGAATCGTGAAAACGCACCCAATGACGGAAATAACGGTCTGATCCAGCGCAATGGTCGCCAATCCGACGCTCAGACCGAGGACGGAAAGTACGATCTGATTGGTCCAGAACCGCACGATCTCTCTTGCATATGCTTGCCAAAACTCTTTGAATCGTTTCATGTAACTTTCCTCTTTCGCGCAATCGTAAACGTACCGATCGCCGCACCCAATACAGCCAATGCGCTCAGAGCGGCAATGGTGATCTTCAAAGCCTTCCCTTCGTTTTCCGTGGATTGGAAGAAATCGGGAATGGTAACGGTATAAGTCTGATTCGGCAATCGTATGGTATCCGTAAGCGTATTGGTCGCAAAACAGATGTCCGTAATATGCAATTCGCAGGAAGGCAGATCTTTTTCTTTTGCTCGGAAGCGAAGCGTTGTTTGCAGTTCGCCGTCTTTCGTAACGCCAGCGGTCTGATCGGAATTCAGTTGCGTAAACATCAGATAAGTGTCCGTATCCGTTTGAACGACCGTCGTCCAGTCTTCTGCGGACGTTTGATCAAAAACCCAGCCGCTCGGCGTTGCGTTTTCCCACGAAACAAGCTCTACCACGGACGGATCGAAATGAACATGGAAAACGGCACAGATGATACCGCTTTCCGTCTTGATCTTTCGGACGGAAAGACGAACGAAAAAGCTTCCGTCCTCTTCGACGTTGGGCAGAGTCTCGATCTGCAATTCCGCTTCCCTGTTTTCCGTTTTGCCTTCCGCAAGACAGAGCGGACTGTTCAGCATCAAGCCGACAAGCAGCACGAAAAGGATCAGGCCTTTGCCAAATCGCTTTCTCATCAAACGGTTTTCGCTCCTTTCGTGCAGACGTATAGTCTTATCCCGCGTCCGATTCCTGCTTGACATCCTCGATGGATTTGGAAACGGTATGTGCGATCGGCTTCCAGCCGACCTTCTTAAACAGCGCGACAACTCCGATCGGAAGATAGGTAGCCATATACAGCGGGAACGTAAACAACGACCATATTTTACGCATACGCGAGCAGCCGCTGATATGCTGTCCCTCTGTCATCATGGTTAAAAAGCCCATCAAAAACATCAGTAAGTAATACAGGAACGAGAATACGATCGTGATCGTCAGAAGTCGGATCAATCCGTTTCCTTCCGGGTAGATCGTAAAATAGACAGCGTCAATGACCGAACAGATTAAGGTAACGCCGAAGCCCAGAATACCCGGCAGAATGGTCATCAGCATATCGTAGCAGGCAAAGCTTCCGTGGAACAGTCCCTTGAAAAGCTTTCCCGCGTATTTTCCGAAAACCTGATAGAAGCCTTTTGCCCAGCGGAGACGCTGATTCCAGGATTGTGAAAATTTTTCGGGCTGTTCATCGTATAAGACCGCGTTGCCGCAATAGCCGATCTTTCCCCCGTTTACGATGGTGTGAACGGTGAACTCCATGTCCTCCGTCAAAAGGTGGAACGGCCAGCCGCCGTTTTTTTCAATCAGCTTCCGATGGATGCAAAACCCCGTTCCCGAGATGGCACAGCTGGTATTGAGCTGCATTCTCGCATGGTTCAAATATTTTGCCTCCCGCAAAAACCAAAGCGAATAGCCTGCGGAAATCCAGTTCGTTCCGTAGTTTTTGGAATTACGGTAGGAGGTCAGAGCAAGATAACCGCGATTCAGCCCTTTGTTCATTTCCTCGATAAACCGTTCGTCGATCAGATTGTCCGCGTCAAATACGATGTACGCGTCGCAATCGTCGTTTGTTTCCCGCAAATGTGCAAACAAATAGTCCAAAGCATAGCCTTTTCCGATCAGCTCGGTATTGTGCCGTTCCAAAACATATGCGCCATGCTCGCGCGCAACGCGCGCCGTCTGATCGGTACAGTTATCCGCGATCACGAACATACGGATCAGTTCGGACGGATAGCTCTGTTTTTTTATACTGTCCAACAGCTGACCGATGACCTGTTCCTCGTTTCGAGCGGAAACGATCACGCCGAATTTGTGCATCTTGTCGCTGATGAGAGGAATCTCTTTTTCGCGGGCAAAGAGCACATAGAACGTATAGAAAATCTGATAGAAAAACAGCAATGAAAAAGCACCGGTCAAGGAGATCTCGACGATGGTTGTTATCATTCTTGCAGTTTGCATGACCAGCCTCCCGATAAAATAGTCGGCAATATGAGACACAGAATATGACAGCGCAGTTGAAAACTGTATAAAGATATTGTCATTATTATAACAGCATTTTCCCGAAATGTCAATCGCTTTTCCGTATTTTCATGGCATCCGCTGACGGCAATAGGTGCACCTGTCTGCCATGATAGCACAAAAGCCCTTCCTTTTGCATACGGGAAAGCTCACGGCAAAGCGCGCTTCGGTCGCAGTACAAATAGGAGGAAAGCGCGCTTCGATCAAGCGAAAGCGTAAAGGACGGCGATCCGAACTCCTCCATGCAATCGTACAAGTAGGAAAGCAGTTTTTCCCGCAAGGACGGACGGGTCAGATAATGCACCCTCTTTTGCAGACGAAAAAACTTCAAAGACACCTGTTCCGCCAAATTCTGAAGCAGAATCTGCGCATACGGATGCGAAGATGCCGTCAGGACATGATATAA
>CAYPYA010000271.1:0-2558 GCA_964414775.1 uncultured Ruminococcus sp.
GCGCCGAGCGACGATCTGATGAATTCCATGTCGCGTTCGGTCCTGACGCTGTACTCCTATGACGGAAACCCGAACGATACGTCGATCCCGAACGTACTGCGTCAATGCCTGCAGCTGATCGCGATGTTCCCGCAGCTTGCATTGTACGGCTATCAGGCGTATGCTTACTATCGGAAAAACGAAAACAGTTTCTTTATTCATGATCCGCTTCCAGAACTCTCTATGGCGGAAAATATCCTGCATATGCTTCGTATGGACGGACAGTACAGCCCGCTGGAAGCACAGATCCTCGACCTTGCTCTGGTCATCCATGCCGAGCACGGCGGCGGGAATAATTCCTCTTTTACCACCCATGTGGTGACCTCTTCCGGTACGGATACCTATTCTGCGATGTCCGCGGCGCTTGGTTCGCTGAAAGGCCCCAAACACGGCGGCGCGAACATCAAGGTCTGCCATATGTTTGAGGATATGAAAGCGAACGTTTCCGATTGGAACGATGACGAGGAGATCAGGAGTTATTTACAGAAATTACTGCATAAGCAAGCATATGACCGTTCGGGCTTGATCTACGGGATCGGACACGCGATCTATTCCAGATCCGACCCACGCGCACGCATTTTCAAGTCGTTTGTGGAACGTCTTGCCGCCGAAAAGGGGATGTCGGATCAATATCGGCTGTATGCTTCCGCGGAACGTCTCGCACCCGAGGTTATTGCAAAGGAACGCAAAATGTTCAAGGGCGTCAGCGCGAATGTTGATTTTTACAGCGGGTTTGTGTATCAGATGCTCGGTATTCCCGAAGAATTGTTTACCCCGATTTTTGCGATCGCGCGTGTCGCAGGCTGGAGCGCACACCGTTTGGAGGAATTGATCAACGGCAATAAGATCATCCGTCCGGCTTACAAAGCGGTTCTTCCGCGCCGTTCCTACCGTTCGCTTTCCGACCGCGTATAAGCTTTGATAGATCAATAGACAAGCCACAGGTCTTTCACTTCCGTGCATTTTTTTGCATAAGATGTATTGACTCGCTGATGCGAGAAAAATGATCTGGAGGAAAAATGCATGGCTCAATTCACCAACCGGGCGCAGCTTTCTTATCAGGCCGCGCAGCTGAACTCCAATTTAGCGGTCGGTGAGATCCAATCGACTTTACGCATGACCAAAACCGCCTTGCAATCTTCGTATCAAGTCGGAGATACCCTGATATATGCCGTTACCGTTTCCAACGCGGGAGAGAACACGAGCGCCAATCTGACCTTGACGGACGATCTGGGCGCGTATACCGCGACGGCGGGAACGCTTTACCCGCTGACGTATCAGGCGGGTTCTATGCAGGTATTTTTGAACGGAGCGGCACAGACCGCACCGACGCCGACGGCAGTACAGCCGTTGACGGTTCGTCTGCCGCAGATCCCGGCGGGAGGAACGCTGACGCTGTTGTACCGCGCTGTTGTGACCCAATATGCACCGCTCGGAGTCGGTTCACAGATCCGCAACACGGCGGTTCTGCGCGATGTCTGCCGCGAACTGAGAACGGCGTTTGCGACCGTCGGCGCGGCTGTCGGCCCGTCTCTGGTCATCGCGAAATCCATCGTCCCAGTCCCTGTTTTGGAAAACGGAACGCTGACCTATACGTTCGTGGTGCTCAATACGGGAAACACCGCCGCGACGGTTGAGGATCAGACGGTCATCCGCGATCTGTTTACACCGATCCTGAACGATATCACGGTCACTCTGAACGGAACGGTGCTGAGCTCTCCGTCACAGTACACCTATGATGAAGCCACCGGACGGTTCGCAACCGTTCCCGGTCTGATTACCGTTCCCGGCGCAACCTATACGCAGGATGAGATAACCGGCGTCTGGACGATGACTCCCGGCAGTGTTACCCTTTTGGTTTCCGGTACGATCTGAGTAAGGAAAACATGATGAGCGTCATGCTCGTCACGGACGGTAGGCAAACGGTGTTTGCCCGCTGTCCGAACATAAAAGATGTGCGGAAAGCGGTTGCTTTCTGCACATCTTTTGATGAGCGTAACGCTCATTTTTTATTTGCGTTTCGGAGGGTCACGAAATAATGTTTTCTCCGCAATGGACGCGGCGGAGGCGATGCACCGTTCGCAGGGACGCGTTCGGTAGAATTCCGGCGTTCTTTCGGTCGGGATCGGGGAGTCGGAAGCCTTGCCGCCCAATAACTCGCGGCAGACGATGGAGCCGTGTTCCGCACGGAAGGCATGGACCAATTCCTGCACCAGACGGTAATGCTCCGCTTTGACCGCTCCCGTTTCCGGCGTTTCGTATCCCTTGCACATTCCGCATACCAGCAGCATCCCCGAAACCGCGCCGCAGGTCTCGCGTAAACGTCCCATGCCGCCGCCGAACGAGCAGGCAAGCCTGACCGCGGTCGAAAGCTCCAAACCCAGATCTTCGGCAAACGCTCCGAAAACCGATTGCGAACAATTGTATCCGAGCCGAAACAGAAACCTTGCCTTTTCCGCGTGATCCCCGATCACAAACTGCAAACCGCTGTGTAAACGGTGCAGTCTGCTTTGTAAAAC
>CAYPYA010000272.1:0-1999 GCA_964414775.1 uncultured Ruminococcus sp.
AAAAACGCGTTCTGGTCGGTCAGGCGCGTGTCGCCGTAGCCCAGACTGAAACGCGGGCGCAGATGTTCGTTTTGCGAAAGCGTCTGTGCAAGCCTGTCCTGCGCCCTGTCGCACTCCCGCTCCAGCCGCTCGGTCAGCACCGCCTGCATCACGGCGCAGCGAAAAGCGCCCCGCTGCGTTTCCTGCCGCAAAAGCAGGTCCGCGCCGCTCCCCAGGGTCACGGCGAGCAGAAACGTTTCACGGCAGCCTTGCAGATTGGAAGCAAGCGACGTGCCGACAAACCGAACGCCGCTCACCTCAACGCCCTGCGCGTCAGCCCGGCAAGGCATTCTGTCATACACAAAACGGGGCGCGACGGCGTTCTCCGCCAACGCCGCCGCACGGTCGACCGCATGCTCCAACGCTTCATCCCGCCATCCCGCCGACGACAGATAACGGTATATCTCTTGTTTGTTCATCGCAGGATACAGGAAAGGTTATCAAAGATGCGCGCGGCGACGACGGGACGGTTCATGGTATACAGATGGATATGCTTCACGCCGTTTGCCAGCAGATCGATGATCTGTTCGGTCGCGTAGGCGATCCCCGCCTGCTGCATGGCGGCGGGGTCGTCCCCGAAGCGTTCCGCGATGCGCAGGAAGCGCGGCGGCAGAACCGTTCCGGACAACGCGCAGATGCGGCGGATCTGCTTCGCATTCGTGACCGGCATCACGCCCGCGATGACGGGCACATGGATATCGGCACGGTACAGCTCCAGCAGATAGCGGTAGAAAACCGTGTTGTCGAAAAACATCTGACTGGTCAGGAAGGAAACGCCCGCTTCCACCTTATAGCGCAGATTGGCAATATCCGTTTTCCAGTCGGGAGATTCGGGATGCCCGTCGGGATAGCAAGCGCCGCCGACGCAGAAATCGCCGTATTGCAGGATCGCCCGGATCAATTCGGACGCGTGCTCATAATGATTCGCGGGAGGGGTTACCCCCTCCACACGGTCGCCGCGCAAGGCGAGAATGTTTTCGATCCCCTTTTCCTGCAATTGCCGCAAGACCGACGATATCGTTTCCCGATCGGACGACAGACAGGTCAGATGGGCAAGCGCGGGGATATGATTGACGTTCTGTATCTCGTTGGCGATGTCAACGGTGTATGCGCTTGTCCCGCCGGACGCGCCGTAGGTCACGCTCATAAAGGCGGGCTTGGCTTTCGCCATTTCCGCCACGATCTGATGGTAATCGGACAGATCGCTTTGCTTTTTCGGCGGGAACAGCTCACAGGAGACCGTGATCCCCTGCCGCAGGCGTTCGGAAATCTTCATGTTGTTACGTCCCGTTCTCAGTTCATTTTCGGCAGCTTGGACAGCGACTGCTCGATATCCGCGTCGGTCGGAACCGTGTCCTCCATCGTCCCGTTATGGAAGTTTTCATACGCGTACATATCAAAGTATCCCGTTCCGGTCAAGCCGAACAGAATGGTCTTTTCTTCCCCTGTCTCGCGGCACTTGATCGCCTCGTCCATCGCGACCTTGATCGCGTGGCTGCTTTCCGGCGCGGGCAGGATGCCTTCGGCACGGGCGAAATATTCCGCGGCTTGGAACACCTCGGTCTGCAAAACGGAGGTCGCCTCCATCAGACCGTCATGGTACAGCTGCGACAGCACGGGGCTCATGCCGTGATAGCGCAGACCGCCCGCGTGGTTCGGCGAGGGGATGAAATCGCTGCCCAGCGTATACATTTTCGCAAGCGGGCAGACCATGCCGGTATCGCAGAAGTCATATGCGAATTTGCCGCGCGTGAAGCTCGGACAGGACGCGGGCTCGACGGCAATGATGCGGTAATCCGCTTCACCGCGCAGCTTTTCGCCCATAAACGGGGAGATCAGACCGCCGAGGTTGGAGCCGCCGCCCGCACAGCCGATGATGATATCCGGCCGAATGCCGTACTTGTCCATCGCGATCTTGCTTTCCATACCGATCACGGACTGGTGCAGCAGCACCTGATTC